>NZ_JBOFYU010000112.1:0-26321 GCF_051654825.1 Clostridium sp. | reverse complement strand
TAATTTATTAGCATCCTGAAGTTTTTAGGGTGCTTTTTATTTTAAAAACTAATAAAATAAGGAAAAAATATTTCCATAAATATCAAAATTATATATTATTGTGGTATAATTATAACAATTATTTAAAAATAGGGACAAAAGAGGTGAGTAAATGGAGTTTTATGGTTTACTAGGAGAAAAGCTTTCTCATAGCATATCTCCAAAGATACATAAGTTAATATTAGATTATATAAAAGAGGATGGAGCTTATAAGCTTTTTGAAGTTAAAAGAGAAGACTTAACAAAGTTTACAGAGTCTTTAAAGGTATTAAAGATAAAGGGTGCAAATGTAACTATTCCTTACAAAGAGGAAATAATGGAGTCATTAGATTTAATATCTATAGAAGCTAAGAGAATTGGAGCTATAAATACAATATCTTTAGTTAATGATAAGCTATATGGATACAATACTGATTATTATGGCTTTGGATATATGTTAGAGGCTCACGATGTTGAGATAAAAGATAAGAAAGCAGTTATCTTAGGTAATGGTGGAGCTTGTAAGGCAGCTTTATATTATTTATTAGATAAAGGGATAGAGGAAGTATTAATAGTAAGCAGAAGAAAGCTAAGTAAAAATTATTTTAATGATGATAAGGTTAAGGTAATTAATTATGATGAGTTACCTAGTGTTAAAGGTGATATATTAATAAACTCTACTCCTATAGGAATGTATCCAAATATAGATGATTCTCCAGTGAATAAAGAAATAGTTTCAAACTTTGATACATTAGTGGATTTAATTTATAATCCATTAGAAACAAATTTTATGAAGCTAGGAATAGAAGAGGGGAAAAAATCAATTGGAGGTCTTTATATGCTAGTAGGTCAAGCAGTAAAGGCTCAAGAAATATGGAATAACAAAATTATAGATAAAGAAATAGTAGAGAAAATATATAAAGAGGTAAAAAAGGACTTTATATAGGAATAGATAAGAGTGGGGTTATATGAGTAAAGAGATAGTACTTTTAATAGGAATGCCAGGCTGTGGAAAAACTATTATGGGAAAGCTTTTGGCAAAGGAATTAAATTATAATTTTTATGATATGGATAAGTATATCGAAGAAATATCAGGAAAAAGTATTGATGAGCTTTTTAAGCAAGGTGAAGATAATTTTAGAGACTGGGAAACTAAAGCTTGCACAGAACTAAGCAAAAAGAAAAAGGCTGTAATTTCATCAGGTGGTGGAGTAGTAAAAAAAGAAAAGAATATAGATTTATTTAGGGAAAATAGTATAATAGTATTTATTGATAGACCATTAGAAAATATTATATCTGATATAAATACTAATACTAGACCATTACTTGCAGATGGAAAAGAAAGATTATATAACTTATATAATGAAAGATATGATCTTTATAATAAATATAATGATGTAAGAATATTAAATGTTGGCTTTTTAAAGGATGTAATAATATCTATTAAGGATAATGTAAAAGATAAGATAAAAAAATAAGCCATAAAGAAGGTGATGTAATGAAGATAATGGTTATAAATGGCCCAAATTTAAATATGGTTGGAATAAGAGAAAAGGGCATATATGGTACTAGGGATTTTAATGATATTTGTGAGTATATTAAAAGCGAAGGGGAAAAAAGAGGAATTGATATAACACTTTTTCAAAGTAATATTGAAGGTGAAATTATCAATATTATTCATAAATCATATTATGATAAGTATGATGGGATAATAATAAATCCAGGAGCTTTTACACATTATAGTTATGCTATATTTGATGCTATAAAGGCAGTTAATATAAAAACAGTTGAAGTGCACTTATCTAATGTACATGCAAGAGAAGAATTTAGACATAAGTCTGTTACTGCTCCAGCATGTATAGGACAAATATGTGGCTTTAAAGAATATGGTTATATAATGGCAATGGATGCAATTTTAAATGGTTAAGATTAAAGGGTATTTGTAGAGAATTTTTAATGAGAATTATAAATTCTTTTATAATAAAATATCAGTAATGTAGTATGGAGGGATAGTATATGATTATTGTAATGAATCCAAAATGTAAAGAAGAAGAAGTATTGAAGGTTAAGAGGGAATTAGAGAGTAAGGGGTTAGGTACGCATCTATCACAGGGAAGCACTTTTTGTATTCTAGGAGTTGTGGGTGAAACTAGAATGATAGACTCAAATAAGTTGTTAAGATTTCCAGGTGTAGATAAGGTGCTAAAGGTAGAAGAACCATTTAAAAAGGCAAATAGATTATTTAAGCCTGAAGATACCATAGTAGATGTAAATGGTGCATTAATAGGTGGAGATAATATAGCTGTTATGGCTGGACCATGTTCAGTAGAAAGCGAAGAACAAATAATTGAAATAGCTAAAAGTGTTAAGGAGTCAGGGGCTACATTTTTAAGAGGTGGAGCATTTAAACCTAGAACATCTCCTTATAGCTTCCAAGGATTAGAGCTTGAAGGATTAGAGCTTTTAAAGAAGGCTAAGGCTGCTACAGGTTTACCTATAGTAACAGAAATAATGTCAACAGATTATATAGATAAATTTGTTGAAGATGTAGATGTTATACAAATTGGTGCAAGAAATATGCAAAACTTTGATTTATTAAAGCAAATAGGTAAAACAAATAAGCCGATACTTTTAAAAAGAGGTCTTTCATCAACTATAGAGGAATGGTTAATGTCAGCTGAATATATAATGGCTGGAGGAAATGAAAATGTAATTTTATGTGAAAGAGGAATAAGAACTTTTGAAACTTACACAAGAAATACATTAGACTTAAGTGCTATTCCTATGGTTAAAAAGTTATCACATTTACCAGTTATAGTTGATCCAAGTCATGCAGCAGGATACTGGTATTTAGTAGAACCATTAGCAAAGGCAGCAATAAGTGCTGGTGCAGATGGACTTATGATAGAAGTTCATAATAATCCACAATGTGCATTAAGTGATGGACAACAATCTATAAAACCAGAATCATTTAGAACTATGATGAATAAAATTAAAGTAATTGCTGAAATGGAAGGCAAGAAACTATAATTTATAATTAATTGGGGGCAAATTTATGAAAATTGTAATAGTAGGGCTTGGTGTTGTTGGGGGAAGTTATGCAATGGCACTTAAAGCAGCAGGTTATGAGGATGTTTACGGAATTGACAAAGATGTTAGGACTATTGAAAAAGCAGAAGGATTAAATGTAGTTAAGAAGGGCTATATAAATGGAAATGAAGTAATAAAGGATGCAGATTTAGTAATATTATCTATTTATCCGAAGCTAGTTAAAGGCTTTATTTATGAAAATAAGGATAATTTTAAATCAGGAGCTGTAATAACAGATGCAACTGGAATAAAGGAAATGTTTATAGATGATATACTAGAGATATTACCTGAAAATGTTGATTTTGTGTTTGGCCATCCTATGGCAGGACGAGAAAAAAAGGGAATAGACTATGCATCAAGTGAAGTTTTTAAAGGTGCAAATTATTTAATAACAGAAATAAGCAGAAATAAAGAAGAAAATTTAAAATTAGTAGAAAATATGGCTTATGATATTGGATTTAAAAAGGTAAGAAGAATAACTCCAAAATATCATGATGAAATGATTAGCTTTACTAGTCAGCTTCCACATGCAATAGCTGTAGCTCTTATTAACAGTGATGAAGAGGGAAGAGATACAGGAAGCTTTATAGGAGATAGCTATAGAGATTTAACTAGGATAGCAAATATTAATGAAGATTTATGGAGTGAGCTTTTTTTAGGAAATAAAAATAATTTATTATCTGTAATAGATGAGTTTTCTAAGGAGCTAAACAAGATAAAGAAATCATTACAAGATGATGATGGTGAAGAGTTAAAGAAATTATTTATTAAATCTACAAAAAGAAGAGAAAAGCTATAATATTATAAATAAAGCATTACAGGAATTTATCCTGTAATGTTTTTTTATTTATATACTAATATTTACCTTGTATATACTTAGGCATTTAATTAAATAATAGATAAAGAGTCAAGCATATTATTAAGGAGTGATAATGTGGAATTATCAAACAATTTAGATAAAAACGTTAAGTTATTAAGGAAAGAATTAAAAATTGGAGAGACCTTTGATATTATTGAAAGAATAGTAGAAATGCATGACAAAAAGTTTTATTTATACTTTTTAGATGGATTTGTCAAAGATACTAACTTAGAATATGTGCGTAGAGATATGTACAATTTAAAGAAGGAAGATTTTAATTCAATACATACTGCAAAGGAATTAATAGAAAAGGCATTAAGTTCTATTGAAGCAAGTACAGAAAGTAATGTTGAGGTAATTGTTACAGCTATGTTATCAGGTCAAACTATAGTTTTAGGACCAGATTGGAATGAAGCTGTTCTTTTAGATTTTAGAACTTATCCAGCTAGAGGCGTTGAGGAGCCTAGCAAGGAAAAAGTATTAAGAGGAGCTCATGATGGTTTTGTAGAAACTATAGTATTTAATACAGCTCTAATTAGAAGAAGGGTAAGAGATACTAACCTTATTTTTGAAATGGAAAACATAGGTAGTATATCAAAGACAGATGTAGCAATTGGATATATGAAGGGAAAGGTTAATGAAGATGATTTAGAAAAGGTTAAGGAATTGATAAAAGGATTAAATATAAAGTCACTAACCTTAGGAGATCAAAGTCTTATTGAACTTCTTAATAAAAAAGGAAAGTTTAATCCGTATCCAGTAGTTAGATATACTGAAAGACCAGATGTTGTAGCAGCGCAAATAATAGAAGGAAATATAGCTATAGTAATAGATAATACACCATCTGTTTTACTTGTTCCATCAAATATATTTGATTTATTACAATCAGTAAATGATTATTATATGCCTGTATTTACAGGGAATTATTTAAAAATAGTTAGAAATCTAGTTGTTTTAGTAAACTTATTTTTAACACCATTATATGTATTACTTACAGATTATCCGCAGATTATTCAAAATACAAGCTTAGCCTTTTTACTGCCAAAGGATCCATATGTAATACCTATATTTCTTCAATTTATAATTGCAGAAGTAGCAATAGATGGATTAAAACTAGCATCATTAAATACACCAGATGCTTTAGGAACATCTCTATCTATTATAGGTGGTTTGATTTTAGGAGATTATACAGTACAAACTGGGTGGTTTACGCCTCAAACTATTTTATATATGGCAATAGTAGCATTATCAAGCTTTGTTCAGCCAAGTGTAGAGCTTAGTTATGCATTTAAATTTTCAAGAACGTTACTCTTATTTTTAACAGGAGTATTTGGAATTTGGGGATTTGGAGTTGGAGTACTTATAAATATAGCTTTAGTGGCATCAACAAAGACTATTGTAGGAAAATCATACCTATATCCATTAGTACCATTTAATTGGAATGCATTAAAGCATGTAGTATTTAGATGTCAAAAAAAAGTTGGGGATAAGTAATAGTTTGCTTAGATAAGAAGTAAAAAATGCGTGAATTTAAGATTAAGAGATAATAAATGAAGATTAACATTTATTATCTCTTTTTCAATTAACATTAATTCATTATTATTATGAATAACATTATTAATTGAAAAACATAATCATTTGCATTGACAAAACTATGAGTTATTGGTATTATATTAACAGAAATGATATTCATTATCATTTGAGTAAAGTTTTTGGAGGGTATTACAGTGGAAGGATTACTAAGTAGAATATTTTTTTCAAAGTCATCTAGAAAAGATAAGGTTATATCAACAATAGAAAACCTATCTCAAGGGAAGGTTAATAAGGAATATTTAATTACAGATATAAAAAGTAATGATGAAGAAATGGAAAAATTCCTTTTTTCACTTGGTTGTTATAAAGATGAAGTAGTTACTTTAGTTTCAATTTTAGGAGACACTTATGTAATCAAGATAAAAGATGGAAGATACAGTATAGACAAGGAGTTAGCCTTATCTATAAAAATTAAAAATATATAAAATTTAAAAATTAGGAGGTAAGTAATGAAGATAGCATTAGCAGGAAATCCTAATAGTGGTAAGACTACTTTATTTAATCTTATTACTGGGAAAAGTGAAAAGGTTGGTAACTGGGCAGGAGTTACAGTTGATAAAAAAGAAGGTAAATTAAAAAAATCATTAATAAAAGATGGAGAATCTATAAATATAATAGATCTTCCAGGAGCATATTCTATGTCACCATTTACAAGTGAGGAAAACGTAACAAGGGACTTTATAAAAAATGAAAATCCTGATGTTATTATAAATATAGTTGATGGAACAAACTTAAGCAGAAGTTTATTTTTTACAACACAATTATTAGAATTAGATATTCCAGTAGTAGTTGCATTAAATAAAAATGATTTAAATAAGAAGCAAGGAATTAAAATTGATGTAAAAGCTTTAGAAAAACTTCTTGGGTGTGAAATTATAGAGACTGTTTCAATAGCAAATAACAATAATGGAATAGAATCTCTTATAAAGAAAGCTATTGAAGTTAAAGGAGATAAACAAAAATCACCTTTTGATGGACAAGATGTTGATTTATCAAACAAAAAAGAAGTAGAAGAAAATGATAAAAAGAGATATAGTTTTGTAAATACAATAGTATCAAAGGTTGAAAATAGAAGCATAAATGAAGATAAGATAAAAATGCAAGATAAGGCTGATAGAATATTAGCTCATAAATGGTTTGGACTACCTATATTTGCAGCAGTAATGTGGGCAGTATTTTCAATTTCTCAAACATACTTAGGACCATTATTTGCAGATGTTCTTGTTGGAGGGATAGATAAACTTTACGCATTTGTAGAAGGTTTACTAGGAGATGCTATATCACCTTTATTAAGCTCAATACTACTAGATGGTATTATAGGTGGAGTAGGTGCAGTTATAGGATTCTTACCATTAATAATGATATTATTCTTCTTAATTGCATTATTAGAAGATAGTGGATATATGGCAAGAATAGCCGTAATAATGGATAGATTCTTTAAAAGGATAGGGTTAAGTGGTAAAAGTATTATTCCTATGATAATTGGTACAGGCTGTGCTATACCAGGAATAATGGCTACTAGAACTATTAAAGATGAAAGACAAAGAAGAACAACAGCAATGTTAACACCATTTATGCCATGTGGAGCAAAGCTTCCTGTAATTGCATTATTTGCAGGGGTATTCTTTAATGATTCAGCATGGGTTGGAACATCAATGTATTTCTTAGGAATTATACTTATAATTATAGGTGCATTAGTAGTTATTAGAATTACAGGTGAGAAAAATTCAAATTCATATTTCATTATGGAGCTTCCTCAATATAAGGTTCCAAGTATAAAAAGAGCAACTATTTCAATGTTTGAAAGAGGAAAATCTTTTATAGTTAAGGCAGGAACAATTATTTTACTTTGTAATACAGTTATTCAAGTTATGCAAAGCTTTAATTGGCAATTTCAATTGGTTGCAGAAGGTGCAGAAAATACTAGTATATTAGCTACAATAGCTTCACCATTTGCATTTATATTAATACCTTTAGGCTTTGGAGTATGGCAATTAGCAGCAGCAGCAATTACTGGATTTATCGCTAAGGAAAATGTAGTAGGAACTTTAGCAGTTGTGTATTCAATAACTAATTTTATAGATGTAGAAGAGTTAGCTTTAGTTTCAGGAGTTTCTGAAGTATCTCAAATTATGGGAATTACTTCAGTAGCAGCCCTATCATACTTAATGTTTAATTTATTTACTCCTCCTTGCTTTGCAGCAATTGGAGCAATGAATTCAGAAATGGAAGATAAAAAGTGGTTATGGGGGGGAATAGCATTCCAATTTGCAGTTGGATATACAGTTTCATTCCTAGTTTATCAAATAGGAACATTAATAACTACAGGATCATTAGGAACTGCATTTATCCCAGGATTTATGGTAGTAGCAGTTATAATAGCTACAATTATATATCTTATGAAAAAGGGAAGTGAAAAGGCTAGTAGAGATGCTAAAAATGAAGGTGCAGCATGGGAAATGTAATTGTATTATTAGTAATTGTAAGTATATTAGCATTATCAATAACTAAGGTAGTTAAAGAAAAGAAAAAAGGTGTAAAATGCATAGGATGCCCACATAGTAAAGGATGTCCTAGTAGTTGTAATATTAGTATAAAAAAATAAAGAAAGGCTAATACAATAGTTAAATTATTGTATTAGCCTTTTAAATTTTAAAGATTTTTATTTGAAACTGGCTTTATTCCCTTTTCTTCAAGAATTTCATATATAGTTTTTGAAGAAGTATCTTTTAAAGTATATCCTAATAAATCTAATATTTTAATTAGTTTTTCTTCAGAAGAAGTTTCAATTTCTAAATATGGAAAAGGACAAAAACTTTTATCATTAATATCTATTTCAATTAATGAATCCATAATTTCATAGCTTTCTCTATATTTCTCTATAGAATGTTGAATAGATAATCCAAGAGATACGAATATTCTATGAGCCATTTCTTTATCTTGGACTATAGTTTCATTTTCTTCCATTACCTTAAAGGTACCTTGACTTAACATTTTCTTTGTAGTCATATAAATTACTTCTTTATTATTTAATTTATCATCAATAGTCCTTACTCTAGCATAGCCTTTTTCATTTAATAATCTTCCATCTTCAAAATCATAAATATCATTGATTTGATATTCTTCCTTAACCTTTTTAGCCCCAATTGAAGAAAGCTTAGCTCTTATTTCGTCTAAATCAATATCTACAATTCTAGTTTCTAATTCTTGCATAAATATCTCCTTTTATGTAGTGTGATTTACTTAATTATATCAAATTAGTTTTATTTGTAATAGGGAGTAATACTATAAAAATATAGAAATTGTTTTTAATTTAACATATATGAAAGTTAAAGTTAATTTTTAGAAGAATATATGTATAAAAATTCCTGTGTAGGGAAAGATTTTAATATAAACGGAAAGAAGAGAGGTGGTTATAATGAGCTTAAAAATAAATATAAAATTTATAAATGAAAATCATGAAAATAATTATTTAGAATTGACAGAAAAATATGAAGACAAAAATTCTCAAGAATATTTAACAGCATTTAAATTAATTTCTATAGATGATATTTATAAAATAGCAAAAGATTATTTAAATCCATTAAGCATAAATTTTAGTAATCTATTAAAAGATAATAGACTTACTAATGATGAAAGATTAATTTGTAAAGTAGCTTATGAAATATATGGAGTTTCTTCAGATATAGATTTAAGTAATATAAGAATGTTAGAAGATAAAAAGAGAAAATATGTTTTAGCAAATATATATAATTATACATTAGAAAAATGGGAAGCTTAGAATAAGATAAACTAGACTTTATTTAAAGTTAATTAAATAGACTTCTTAGCTTATAGATGGAGTTTTAAATGAATATAAAGCAGAGGAAGTCATTATTAGGCATATGTCACCTGTAAGACAATCCAGAAGATAATAGAGTGTTATAAAATATACCTATGAGATAAACAAAAAAGAGTATATACAAAATGTATATACTCTTTTACAGAGAAAAGGAAATTATGCTTGGTTTACTGAACCGAATAATTCCATTTTTTCTTTAACTGTAGCTTTTATAGCTTCTAATCCTGGAGCTAAAAGCTTTCTTGGGTCGAACCCTTTACCTTGTAGGTCTTTTCCAGCTTCTATGTACTTTCTAGTACCTTCAGCGAATGATAATTGACACTCAGTGTTAACGTTGATTTTTGAAACTCCTAATGAGATAGCTTCTTTAATCATTTCTTCTGGAATTCCAGTACCACCGTGTAATACTAATGGCATGTTTCCACAAGCGTTGTTTATAGCAGCTAAAGCTTCAAAGCTTAATCCAGCCCAGTTTTCTGGGTATTGTCCGTGAATGTTTCCGATACCAGCAGCTAACATAGTAACTCCTAAATCAGCTATTGACTTACATTCAGCAGCATCAGCTATTTCACCAGCACCAACAACTCCGTCTTCTTCTCCACCGATTGATCCAACTTCTGCTTCTAAAGAACATCCTTTTGCAGCAGCTAATTTAACCATTTCAGTAGTCTTAGCGATGTTTTCATCTATAGCATAGTGTGATCCATCAAACATGATTGATGAGAATCCAGCTTCCATAGCTTGAAGAGCACCTTCGTAGCTACCGTGATCTAAGTGTAAAGCAACTGGTACAGTTATGTTTAATTCTTCTAACATACCGTTAACCATTCCAACTATAGTTTTGAAACCACACATATATTTAGCAGCACCTTCTGATACTCCTAATATAACTGGTGAATTATTTTCTTGAGCAGTTAATAAAACAGCTTTAGTCCATTCTAAATTGTTGATGTTGAATTGACCAACAGCATACTTTCCTTCTCTAGCCTTGTTTAACATTTCTTTTGCTGAAACTAACATGGTAAAAAACCTCCGTAAACTTTATATTTTGTTCCAATTAGACTTGAAAATAAGTATTTACATATTTATTTTCTTGACAATAGTTATTATAACTCAAAATGGCAATATTGAAAACAAAAAAAGTATAAATAACCTTTTTTATATAGTATACTATTATAATGATAAAAAAAAGCAGGGAATTTTAATATAATTATAAAAAATTATCAATAAATATAGAATTTTGTGGAATAAAAACAGTGAAAGTAAATGTAAACAAAGAAAATATTGTTATAAAAATATCAATTTTGCTAATTATAAAGTTAGATTTTGTTGATAAAATTAATATTTAATATTAAAAGTAGCAATAATTATATTGTAGGTGATATAATATATCTTATGATTTTTATATAGGTGGTGCAAAAATGGAGTATATAAATGATATAAATATACAAGAGGCAGTTATACATATAATAGATTCAAATGGAGAAGAACCTATTTTAAATGAATATAATCTTGAATTAAATGAAGATGTTTATAAATTTTTACATAGACACATAGAAAAATGCTTTAAGGATGAAGAACTAAAATTTGCAGTATTTAATCCTGAACGAAACATAGTAAAGGAAGTAGTTCAAGATTACTTAAATGGTATAGACGATAATTTAATTCAGTTATCACAAGAGCTAGCAAGGCAATTATTTATAATTATTAAAAGCAATACAAATATTCCTTCTTGTGATTTGATAATAGTATCATTAGTAACAGATCAAGGACCTATGATAGGAATACTAAAAATGGATTATGTAAAAAACTTTACTCATGAAGTGGAATTTTTAAATGAGAAAATTGGAATAGGAATAGTTCCACAGGCAGCAGGGTTACCAGCTAGTAGCCAAAGAATTCAAAAGGCAGCATTTATTAAGCCGATAAGAAATGATCAAAGATATAATTTAATGGTTATAGATAAGCAAAAGAAAAGTGAAGATGAATATGGAGCAAACTACTTTATAAGCAACTTCTTAGGTTGTTCTATAGTTACAAATGAAAGAGATATGACAAAGACGTTTTTAAAGGCAGCTGAAAATTGGACTAGAAGTAATGTAGTAGAAGATGCTGATAAGGCTGAAAGAATAAGAACAGCAGTAAAAAGCAAGCTAAAGGCTGAAGAAAGTATTAATATAGATGATTTATCACATGAATTATTTAATGAAGAACCTCAAATAAAAGCTGATTTTTCTAACTTTGTAAAAAGTCATGGATTAGAAAATGAGATTTCAGTAGATAAGCAATGGGTTGAAAAAAAGCTTAAGAGGGTAAGATTAAAGGTAGATAAAGACATAGATTTATATATTAATGAAGAAGCTTACCATGATAACACTAGATTTGAAATTCAAAGAAATGGTGATGGTAGTATAAATATGATAATTAAGCATGTTATAAATTACATAGAAAAATAATATTATTAAAGACTATAAGGTTAAGTGCCATATTCTTATAAAAAGAAGGGAATAGGTATTAACAGTATAGTCTTTTTTTTTATGGATATTATGGAAATTTTAATTTATTGGTAATTTAAGTAGTAATTAGTAGTTAAAAGTTAAAAGTGTGAAGGTTATAAAAATGTGTACATAAAATCAATAAGTGTACTCAGTTGGTAAACCTTCACTTTTATTTTTTATTAAAATAATGGAAAGTTATAAATAAAAGCGTAAAAAATAAAATTCACTGTTGTTTATTTACATTTTTATTTGTTACTTATTATCTTAAAGAGAGATTCATAAAGATTATTTGTAAAATATGTAAAATATGTTAAAATTAGTATGATAATAATTTTTTGAGGTGAGAAGAAATGAAAATGAATAAAAGAAAAATTGCTATTATGACAATGTTTTTTCTTATTATAGCAACAGTTATTGGCACAAGTATAGTTAAGGCTGATAAAAAGTTAAAGGAAAAGTTGGTTATAGAATATTACTATTATACACCATGTGCATCTTGTACAGATGGTGAAGATTTTAAAGGAAAGCTAGAAGAAAAGATATCAGAATTTATTACTATAGATGAGTACGATTTCATATTAAATAATACGCTTAAAGATGATGCTTATAATAAATTTATGGAGGTAACAGAAAATATAGAAATGCCAGAGGGAAAGGTAGCAGATTTACCTATGTTAAAAATAGAAGATAATTATATATTTGGTGTTGAAGCTATCGAAAAGTATGCAGAAGAAACAATAAGACAAGCTAAAAATGAAAAGCTTTAAATTAAAAGCTTTAAATTAAAAGCTTTAGATTAAAAGGTTGCATAATAAATATTAATTAAAGAATTAATATTTTGTAAATAAAATATAAAGGGGAAAATGGATATGATATTAAAAAAATTAGCTTTAATAACTGGTATAGTAGTAGCAACTACAACTTTTAGTGGTTTTGAATCAGCTTCAGCATTTAGTTGGTTTAATAAGACTGAAGAAAAAACAGCTCAAGTAATAACAGGTGTAGAAAATACAAGTGATGATGCAGTAAAGTATGGGGAAAAGAAATATAATGAAATAGGATTAACGCCACAAATGGGATGGTCAAGCTGGAATTTCTTTAAGGAAAAAATAAATGAAAGAGAAATAATAGAAATAGCAGATGCCATGGAAAAGTCAGGATTAGTAGAAGCAGGGTATGAGTATTTAAACTTAGATGATTGTTGGCATTCTTCTATGAGGGATGAAGATGGAAGGCTTCAAGGAGATTTAACAAATTTCCCAAGTGGAATGAAGGAATTAGTTAATCAAATAAATGAAAGAGGAATGAAGGTTGGTGTTTACACATCTAATGGAGATTTTACATGCGAAGATTTACCAGCAAGTTTAGGAAATGAAAGAATAGATGCTGAGACCTTTGCAGAATGGGGAATAGAGTACTTTAAATATGATTATTGTCATAATAGACAGTTACCTAATAAGTCACCAGAAATAGATAGAATTTATATAGGTAAGGCAGGACAATATGATTCTATAATAATAGAAGCAGAAGATGCTACACTAACTGGAGAAGCAGTGGTTCAAAATAATTCAGGTTCATATGGTGGTAAATATGTAACAGGATTAAATGCTAATAAGGGAGCTATAGAGTTTGAAGATGTTTATGTAGAAGAGGCTGGAGAATATATATTAACTATAGGATTAAAGAAAAGTGGGAACTTTGATAAATTTGCTCAAGTTGTAATTAATGGTGAAGATGCTTATGAAGCAGAAGTACCACCTACATCAGCTTGGAATCCAACAGGAAGACATCAGATTAGAGTTAATCTTAAAGCGGGAAATAATACTATTAAAATAAATAATCCAATTGAATCAGAACAAGATAGTGCAAAAATATTATATGAAAGAATGGGAAATGAATTAAAGAAAGCTACTAAAAAGCAATCAGAAAAAACTGGTGAAGCTGAAAAGCAAATATTCTTCTCTATTTGTGAGTGGGGAAATAATAGACCATGGGAATGGGGAAATGGTACAGGAAACTCATGGAGAACTACACCAGATATATCTGCTAACTGGGGTAGAATAATGGAAATCTATAATAAAAATGTTCAATTATATGAATATGCAGGACCAGGGGCATGGAATGATCCAGATATGCTTGAAGTAGGAAATGGAAATTTATCTTATGAACAAAATAAATCTCACTTTACTTTATGGTGTATGATGGCAGCTCCTCTTATCTTAGGTAATAATGTAAGAGAATTTATAAATGAAGATGGCACAGTAGATACTGAAAATCCAACATTACAAATAATCACTAATAAAGATATGATTGCTGTAGACCAAGATATTAAAGGGGTACAAGGAAGAATATTTAAGAAAGATGGAAATGTAGATATTTTAGTTAAACCTTTAGATGGAGGAGAACTTGCAGTTTGTTTCTTTAATAAGGATGCAGCAGCTACTACATCAAAGGTAAATATAAGTGACTTAGTTTCTTTAGATTATGTTGATTTAGAAGAATCAGAAATTTATAAGACTTATGAACTTTGGGATAAAACTACTGAAAGAACAGATAATGAATTAAGTGCTAGTATTCCTGGATATGGAGTTAAGGTATATAAAGTTTCAAAATCTAGTATTGGAGAAGTAGATAAGGAACAAAGTGTTAAGCTTGATGTAAATTCTGTAGTGGAGATTGGAAAAGAAATAACAGTTTCAACTAAGGTTAGAAACACTGGTAAGGAAGAAATGAAAAATATTAATGTTTCTCTTGATTTACCAAGTAGCTTTGAAGTAACTCCAGTAGAAACTACAAAGGAAGGTTTAGCTACAGGAGAAGAATTTATTGCTAAGTGGAAGATAGTAACTCCAAATAAAAAAGGTGACTTTAATATTAAAACTACAGCAGAATTTAGCTATGATTCAGAAGAAACTTCTCAAAGTAAAGAAGTAACAAGTAGCATAAGAACTATGGCAGTTCCAGAAGATAACTCTAAATTAGGAGATATTGAATGGTATAGTGCTGTTTCAGGCTGGGGTGGAGCTGTAAGAAGAAATAAAAATATTAAGGACATGCCGATAGTTATTAATGGAAAAACTTATACATCAGGTATGGGAACACATGCTAATGGTGAAACAGAAATATTCCTTGGAGGAAACCCATATAACTTTAAGGCTATTATAGGTATAGATGATGAAACTAATGGTGGTGCTGAGCAATGGGGAAGACCTTCAGCTACATTTGAAGTGTTAGCAGATGGAAAGGTTATTTATGATAGTGGAGTAATGAAATATAAAGATGAAAAGGAAATTGACTTAGATATAGCAGGATGTCAAATACTAACCCTTAGAGTTACAGATGCTGGTGATGGAAACTCATATGATGAATGTAACTGGGCTAATGGAGTATTTACTAAAATAGAAGTTTCTGATACAGATAGAGATGGATTAAAAGCTTTAATAGATAGTACTAATGAAATCTTAGCTTCAGCTACTGAAGGAGATGAAGTTGGTAATTATCATAAAGGTGCTAAGAATGAGTTATCAAAGGAAGTAGAAAAAGCTATAGAAGTGTTTAATAACTTAGAAACTTCTATAGATGAAGTTAAATTATCTCATGCAAACCTACAAACTGCTGTAGAAAAATTTAATTCTTTAGTTATAACTGAATTGACAGGAGATTTAAACAATGATGGTAAAATAGGACTTGGAGATGCTTCAATAGTTGCAAAATATTATGGTGATGTAGATGAAAGTAATGAAAAGAGCAAAGAAGCTGATTTAAATAAAGATGGTAAAGTAGATATGTATGAGGTTAAATTCTTAGCTAAGAAGATATTAAAATAAAATATATTTAAGGAAGATTAAATTGTATGTATAATAAGGTAGCTCAAATCTGAGCTACCTTATTTCATAAATTTTTATTATTAAGAATCAGTTTGATATTCACTAAAAATACTACTTGTTTTATCTAAAATATATATCTCCCCAATAGCAGAAATATTATCTTATATTTAAATATAACGTTCTATAAATAAAATAAGATATATATATTATTGTGTTCTGCAGGGCATTGACATATGATGTCGAAAAATATAGAATTAACAAGATATAAGGCTTAAATGTTAATAAAGTATTTGAAGGAGAAGACCTTATGAGTACGTTTTTTTATAAAATTTATAATAGTATATATATAAAATCAATAAGGCGTGGGCTTTTGAAAGTGCAACCCATAATTTTGATAAATTGCATTTTTATAATAATACTTAATATAAATAATGATTCATTTATGAACATAATGAATGTAATTATAAATGATAATTGGAAATATATATTCAATGAAATATATAAGAATTTGTATGTGATATCAAAGCTTCTAATTGTAATATCAATTTGTAGCGAACTAGCTAAAATACGTATATACGAAAAGCAAGATATAAAGTATATGGGTAATAGTGTAAGCTCAAATATGGTTGGATTTATAGGGTTAACTTCAGCAATTACTTTTAGTAGTATTTTCACTATGGAAGGTGTTGTAGATACTGGAAGTAGTGTAATCATAGCAGCAAACTGGACCTTGCTAGCTATAGTAGTTAGTATATTATTTAGTGAAATTTATATTAAAATATATTATTACATGCTAGATAGTAGAAAGACTTTAATTAATAGTTATGAAAGAGTTGTAAGACAGTCTATTTTAGCTATAATCCCTTCAGTTTTAACTATAATTACAGCAATTGGCTTAGCCTTCTTAATTGATTCATTTTATTTTAGTAAGATAAACGGCGTTGATAAAATAACCATATATGGAGCCAATAGTTTTTTTAATGATATAAAATATATATTCATAAAAAATGCTTTATGGGTAATAGGCGGTCATGGTGGGGATTTAATAGTACATGATCAATCTTTTAATAGGTTATATGTAGATACATTTACTAATATGGGTGGAGCTGGAAGCACTATATGTTTAATAATAGCAATAATATTATATAGTTCAAACAAATATAGAAAGAAAATATCTCATATATCCATAATACCAAGTATATTTAATATTAATGAAACTATTACATATGGGTTACCAATACTATTTAACCCTATATATATAATTCCATTAACTTTAACGCCTATAGTTCAATATGTAATAGCTCAGGGCGTATTTGAGTTAGGGTTAGTTGAAATTGTAAATACTAATATGAGCTGGACACATCCGATTTTATTTAATGCCTATAAATTAACAGGTGGATTTTCAGGTCTTATACTACAAATTATTAATATTATTGTAGGGGTTGTGATATATACACCTTTTGTTAAAATATCTGATAATATGAGCAAGAGAGAAAGACAAGGGGCTTATGAGAAACTTAAAAATACAATTTTTTCAGGGGATTTAGAAAAGCTAGATTTGTCTAGTGGAACTGATAGTATGGGAGAGATAAGCATATTCTTAGGAGAAGAGCTTAAAGAAATACTAACAGGTAGAAGAAAAAATGAAGATGAACTGTATTTAGAATATCAGCCACAGGTAAATAAGGAAAGAAAAGTTGTTGGAGTAGAAGCTCTTTTAAGGTGGAAACATGAAGAATTTGGAAACATACAACCTAATATTATAGTATTAATTGCAGAGGAAGTAGGGTTAATTTACCCTTTAGGAAAATGGATTGCAAAAGAAGCAATAGAGCAGCTTTCAATATGGGATGAAGAATTAGAAAAGAAGATAGATATGTCTATAAATGCCTCTACAAAGCAATTAACAGATGATACCTTTGCAAATTATATAAAAGATATTATAAAGCTATATAATGTTAATCCAAATAACATTAAAGTTGAGATAACAGAAAGCTTTGCAATAGGGGAAGATGATGTAACTAAAGAGCAGTTAACTAAGCTAACTGAATGTGGTGTAAAACTAGCAATAGATGACTTTGGAGTTGGATATAATCCACTATTATATATAAAGAAGTATAATATAGATTCCATAAAAATAGATGGAAGTCTAATAAAGGATATAGATACAAATGAAGAGTCTAAAAGCATAGTAAGCTCTGTATATAACTTATGTGAGTCAACAGGTATAACAGTAATTAATGAGTTTTTAGAAACTGAGAATCAGAAAGCTGTCTTAGATAAGATGGGAGATGGTTTATATCAAGGATATTTATTTAGTAAACCACTTAAAGCGGATGAATGCGTAAAATATATAAATAATAATATTTAAATTAAAAATAACTCTAAACCTTTAATTATCATAGGTTTAGAGTTATTTATTTAGAATAATAAAAAAGCCAATTTTGCTATTTTATTTAAGTAATGTAACCAGTACAGCTTTTTGAGCATGTAATCTATTCTCAGCTTCTTCAAATATTACATTTGAATATTTCTCAAGGGTTTCTCTTGAAATTTCCTCTTCTCTATGAGCTGGAAGGCAATGAAGAACTATAACATTTTCATTAGCAAGATCTAAAAGCTCAGAATTTACTTGGAAGCCTTTAAATGCTTTAATTCTTTTTTCTGTTTCTGATTCTTGTCCCATACTTGCCCAAACATCTGTTATTACAACATCAGCATCTTCTACAGCTTCCTGGATAGAATTTGTAATTACAAAATTAAGGTTTTCCTTAGATGCTATTTCTTTTCCTTTATTAATGTAATATTCATTTGGTGAATATTCAGATGGTGTAGCAATAGAAAAATGCATTCCAACTGTTAAGCAACCAACAATTAGTGAGTGAGCCATATTGTTTCCATCACCAATATAAGCTACCTTTAGTCCTTCTAATACGTCTTTTTCTTCTCTTATAGTCATTAAATCAGCTAGGACTTGACAAGGATGCTCATCATCTGTAAGTCCATTAATTATAGGAATAGATGAACATTCAGCTAAGGTTTCAACTTCTGCTTGAGAAAATGTTCTTATCATGATTCCATCTAAGTATCTAGATAAAACTCTAGCTGTATCTTCAATAGGTTCCCCTCTTCCTATTTGTAAATCACTAGAACTTAAGAATAATGGATTTCCTCCTAATTGGTACATTCCTACCTCAAAGGATACTCTAGTTCTTGTAGATGCTTTTTCAAATATCATTCCTAAGGATTTTCCCTTTAAGTGATGATGAACTATACCATGTTTTTGTTCATATTTTAATTGATCAGCAAGGTTTAATATATCTTCTATTTCTTGCTTAGATAGATTTTCCATTCTTAATAAATCTTTATTCATAAATTAGCCCCCTATATATTTATGATTTTCTATTTATTCTAAAGCTTTAAAGATAGTAGATAAAATATCTACACCTTCCTTTAGTGATTCTTTTGAAATAATTAATGGTGGTAATAGTCTTACTACATTTTTACCAGCAGTTAAAACTAATAACCCTTTAGAAAGTGCTTCCTTTTGAATTATAGAAGCATCAATTTTTGTTTCTATTCCTATCATTAATCCAATTCCACGAACTTCTTTTATTAAAGTTGAATTAATATTGAGAATGGCCTTCTTTAAATATTCTCCCTTTTCCTTTATAGAATGGAGAGAATCTTCAGTACAAATATTGTTTAAAACTGTTAAAGCTCCAGCACAACAAACAGGGTTACCACCATAAGTTGTTCCATGATCTCCATAGTTTAAAACAGAAGAAAGTTTTTCTGTGCAAAGGAATGCCCCTATAGGTAGTCCGCCACCTAATCCCTTAGCAACTGTTATAATGTCTGCATTTACATTAAAATTATTAAAACCAAATAATTCTCCAGTTCTTCCTATACCACATTGAATTTCATCAAAGATTACTAATACATCATGGCTATTGCATAAGGATACTACTTCAGTAACAAAATCATTGTTTAATGGATTTACTCCACCTTCTCCTTGAATTGCTTCCATTATTACTCCACAAACATTAGAGTTAAGCTTTTCCTTAAAATCATCAATATTATTTGCTTCTACATAATTAAAGCCTTCAGGAAAAGGGTGGAAGTAGTTATGAAATTTATCTTGACCAGTTGCCTTTAATGTAGCCATTGTTCTTCCATGAAAGGACTGTTTTAAAGAAAGAATTACATTTCGTTCTTTTCCATATTTATCAAAGCTATATTTTCTAGCTAGTTTAATAGCTCCTTCATTAGCTTCTGCACCAGAATTAGAAAAGAATACTTTACTCATTTTAGAAAGATTAGTAATTTTCTTAGCTAATTCTAAGGTAGATTGGTTTAAAAATATATTAGAAATATGCTGTAGTGATGTAGCTTGATTAGTAATAGAATCTATCCAAGATTTATTGTTATAACCAAGACTATTTACCCCAATACCACTAGTAAAATCTAAATATTTATTATCTTTATCATCATATAAGTAAACTCCTTTTCCCTTAACTAAGTTAACAGGGAGGTAAGGATAAGTATTCATAATAGGTGATATATTGTTTTCTATCAAATTAATGCCCCCTTTAAGCTTAAAATAAGTAATATTTTTATTACTGTAAAAATTGCTTTAAATAAATTGAAATTACTATTTAATAAATCATAGTTCCTATACCTTCATTAGAAAGAAGCTCTAAAAGAATAGAGTGGGGGATACGCCCATCTATAATATGAGACTTTTTAACACCAAGTCTTACAGCTTCAACACAGCAATCTATTTTTGGTATCATCCCACCTTTAATAATATTGTTCTTAACTAATTTCTTTACCTCATGAAGTCTAAGAGTTGATATAAGGCTTTCAGAATTCTTTGGGTCTAGCATAACACCTGAGACATCTGTTAAAAGTAGCAACTTTTCTGCTTTAAGAGCAGAAGCAATTTTTGCTGCACAAGTGTCTGCATTGATGTTATAAATTTTATTATCTTCTTCACCTAAGGCAATGGAACAAACTACAGGAATATATCCTGATGACATTGCCATTTTTAATATATCAGTATTAACAGAGGTTATATCCCCTACATAACCTAAATCTACTTCTCGTTCTATTTTCTTTGCTTTAATAAGAGAACCATCCATACCAGATAAGCCTATAGCTTTTCCTCCAGAGCTTTCAATTAAAGTAACTAAATTCTTATTTACTTTACCAGCTAAAACCATTTGAGCAACTTCTATAGTGCTTTCGTCTGTATAACGCAATCCATTAATAAATTTGCTTTCTTGTCCAAGTCTATCTAAAAACTTAGAAATTTCAGGACCTCCACCATGCACAACAACAGGTTCTATTCCTATACATTTCATAAGTATAATATCATTTATTACTGTTTCTCTTAATTCGTCACTAATCATTGCATTTCCACCGTATTTAACAACTACAATTTTTCCGTATAGCTGTTGGATATATGGTAATGCTTGAATTAGTATTTTTGCATGTTCTCTATGATTCACTGATCTACCCCCTAACTTCTATAATCCCCGTTAATACGTACATATTCATAGCTTAAATCACAACCCCAAGAAGTTACTTCTTTATCTCCAATCTTTAAGTCTATAATTATTGAAACTTCCTTTTGCATTAATATTTCTTTTGCCTTTACTTCATCAAATAATAATCCAATTCCATTTTTACAAACAGTTATTTCACCTACATTACTTTTAAAGGAAACATCTATTTTAGTAGTATCTATATATACCTTTGAGTAACCTAAGGCACATAAAATTCTTCCCCAATTTGCATCACTACCAAACATAGCTGTTTTTACAAGGTTAGAATTAATTACACTTTTAGATAAAGCTTCTCCATTAGCTTCACTTTTAGCTCCTTTTATAGTACATTCTATTAGCTTTGTAGCTCCTTCCCCATCTTGAGCAATAAGCTTTGCAAGCTCTATATTTAAAAGATTTAAGCACTTTAAAAATACATAATAATCTTCATTTTTTTCTTCGATTTTAATGTTATCAGCTAATCCATTAGCTAAAATTAAAACCATATCATTAGTACTTGTATCACCATCTACACTTACTCTGTTGTAGCTAATCTTAGTGCTTTCAGATAATGCTTCTTGAAGAAGAGTACCTGAAATATTTAAATCAGTAGTTAAAAAGGAAAGCATAGTTCCCATATTTGGTTCTATCATTCCAGATCCCTTTGCAATAGCACCTATAGTTACTTTTTTATTATTTATTTCAAAGGTAATTCCAAGTTCTTTTGAAAATGTATCAGTAGTCATAATTGCATTTGCAGCATCATTATTTCCATCAATAGAAAGCTTATTTATAAGAAGAGGAATTCCGGATTTAATAGCATCTATATTTAAGGGAACCCCAATAACACCAGTAGATGAAACTAAGATATCAGTAGCTTTTGCTTTAATAGCCTTTGCTGCTAGTGATGCCATTTTTTTAGCCTTTTCTAATCCATCTTCCCCGGTACATGTATTAGCATTACCACTATTAACTATAATTCCCCTAGCTTTTTTATCTGACAAATGACTTTTACTTATATAAATTGGTGCGCCTTTAACTTCATTTTTTGTAAAAACTCCTGCTGCATCAGCTAATACTTCTGAATAAATAAAAGCTAAATCAGGCTTTAAATTATTTTTTTTAATTCCACAATTGATTCCTGAGGCTAAAAAGCCTTTAGGAGATGTAATTCCAATTTTATTATTTACTATCATTTATAAAACCCCCAAGAAAATGTTTTTTATGCTTTAAAAGGCTGGTGCAATATAATTTAATCCAGTAGCTTCGTCAAAGCCTAATATTATATTCATATTTTGGATAGCTTGACCAGCAGCCCCCTTAACCATGTTATCTATTGTACTAACTATTATTATTGAATCTTCACGATGATTTAGGTGAAGAGATATTTGACAGTTATTTGTATATTTTACGTTTTTAATTGAAGCTGTTTCTCCTAAAGGAAGAACTTGTACAAATTCCTCATCCTTATATGCTTCTAAATAAAGGTTGTATATATCTTCTAAGTTCGACTTTTCATTAGGTGTACAATAAATAGTTGATATAATTCCTCTATTAATAGGAAGTAAGTGAGGTGTAAAAGTTATAGAAACATTAGAATTTGACATAGATGATAATATTTCTTCAATTTCAGGAGTATGTCTATGATTACCTATAGAATAAGGAGAGAAGTTTTCATTAAGCTCAGCCCCATGAGTTTTAAGTGAAAGACCTCTTCCAGCTCCTGTTACACCAGATTTAGAATCACAAATAATATTATTAGTTTGAATTAAATTAGCTTTTAATAATGGCATTAAGGCAAGCTCTATTGAAGTAGGGTAGCAGCCCGGTGTTGCTATTATTTGAGCTTCCTTTATTTTTTCTCTATTTAGCTCAGGAAGACCATAAACACTTAAGCTATGAAGCTCCTTATGAGAAAAGTCTTTTCCATACCATTTTTTATAGTCCTTTTCAGCCTTAAGTCTAAAATCTGCACCTAAATCTATACAAATTTTATTTTCATTTATACACTTTAAGGCTATATCTTCGCTTAAGCCGTGAGGTAATGCTAAAAAGACAAGATCACATTTTTTTATTACTTCATCCTGTGAAGTACAAATTAAATTAGTTTGGTTATATAGGTTTTTATAAATAGAAGATATTTCTTCATTTTCAAAGGAAACTGAGCTTATAGCTTCTAATTTTATTTTAGGATGGTTTAGAAGGAGTCTTAAAAGTTCAACTCCAACATAACCTGTTGCTCCGATTATTCCTACTTTAAGCATTTTAAATTCTCCTTTATGTCATTTATAAATTCTAGTAGTGATACTAATTGAATTCTTACAGAATTAGAGCTTGGACCACCAAAAACATTTCTTTCTTCTACACATGTTAGTAGGTCTATAGCTTTATATACATCTTCACTAAAGATAGGGGAGAAGCCTTTAAGAGTTTCTAAGGATAATTCTTCAATAGACTTATTTTCTCTTAAACAATAAAGAACTATTTCTCCAACTATTTCATGAGCATTTCTAAAGGCTACACCTTTTTTAACTAGATAATCAGCTACATCAGTTGCATTTGTAAAGCCACCAGCTGCACCTTTTCTCATTACATCTTTATTTACCTTCATAGTAGTTAGCATTCCAGAGAAGGTTTTAACAGACATATTTACTGTATCTAAGGCATCAAATAAGGCTTCCTTATCTTCTTGCATATCTTTGTTGTAGGCTAGAGGAATTCCCTTCATTACTGTTAAGAGAGTAATTAAGTCTCCATAAACCCTTCCAGTTTTACCTCTTACAAGCTCAGCTACATCAGGATTTTTCTTTTGAGGCATAATACTGCTTCCAGTACTATATTCATCAGATAATTCAACAAAGTTAAATTCACCTGTACACCAAATAATAACTTCTTCAGAAAAACGAGAAAGATGCATCATTATCATAGATAAGGCTGAAAGTGCTTCAATTGCATAATCTCTATCTGAAACAGAATCTAAGCTGTTTAAGGTAACCTTTGAAAATCCTAATTCCTTTGCAACAAATTGTCTATCTATTGGATAAGTAGAAGTGGCTAAGGCACCACTTCCTAATGGCATTTCATCAAGTCTTTTATAGCAATCTAATAATCTGCCTAAATCTCTTTTAAACATTTCTGCATAAGCTAAAAGATGATGAGCAAAGGTGATTGGTTGAGCCTTTTGCATATGGGTATATCCAGGCATTATGGTTTCTATATTTTCCTTTGCTTTATCATAAAGAACTGTTTGCAGGTCTAATATATTAACAGAGACTTCTTTTAAAGCTTTCTTTAAATAAAGGCGAGTATCTAATGTTACTTGGTCATTTCTACTTCTTCCTGTATGAAGTTTTTTACCTTCATCACCTATATAATAGGTAAGAGTGCTTTCTACAAAGCTATGAATATCCTCTGCAGTCTCATCTATTTTAATTACTCCGTTTTCTAGTCTTTTTTGTATTGTTTCAAGTCCAGCTATTATTTTTTTACTATCCTCAGAAGGTATAATATCTTGTTTTCCTAACATTTTTACATGAGCTAAACTTCCTTCTATATCTTCTTTATACATTTTTGAATCTATTCTTATAGAGGAGTTAAAATCATTGACAAGTTTGTCTACTCCCTTTTCAAATCGTCCGCCCCAAAGCTTCATATTAAATCACTCCATTTTTATTTATCTTTTATTGATGCATCCATTTTTGCTTTTACTGTAATAGGTAATCCAAATAAATTAATAAATCCAGCAGAATCATTTTGGTTATAAACCTCATCTTCTCCAAAGGTTGCATATTCCTCACTATAAAGTGAGTAAGGAGAAGTCATTCCTGCATTTACTATATTTCCTTTATATAATTTAAGTTTAACTTCACCAGTAACATTTTCTTGAGTTTTATCAATAAATGCTGAAAGAGCTTCTCTAAGTGGTGTGTACCATTGTCCGTTATAAACTATATCAGCAAATTTTAAAGCTACCATTTCTTTATAATGAGAAGTTTCTTTATCTAAGCATAATTCTTCTAAATCCTTATGTGCCTTATAAAGTATAGTTCCACCAGGTGTTTCATATACACCTCTTGACTTCATTCCTACAAGTCTATTTTCAACCATATCTATAGTACCTACTGCATTTTCACCACCAATTTTATTAAGCTTTTCTATTATAGAAATTCCATCAAGGCTTTCACCATTTAATGCTACAGGAATTCCTTTTTCAAAGTTTAATGTAATATAGCTAGGCTTATCTGGTGCATTTTCAATAGTATTTGACATTTCTAATATTTTCTCATAATTAGGTTCATTTTCAGGGAATTCTAAATCTAACCCTTCATGACTTAAATGCCATAAGTTTTTATCCTTACTATAATTAGTTTCATAGCTAATAGATATAGGGATTTCTCTATCTAATGCATATTGAATTTCTTCATCTCTAGATTTTATATCCCATATTCTCCAAGGAGCTATTATAGGCATATCTGGTGCAAAGGCTTTTATAGCAAGTTCAAATCTAACTTGATCATTTCCTTTTCCAGTGCAGCCATGACATATTGCATCTGCTCCTTCTTTTAAAGCTATTTCTACAAGTCTTTTTCCTATTAATGGTCTAGCAAATGAAGTTCCTAAAAGGTATTTTCCTTCATAAATTGAGTTTGCCTTTATAGTAGGGAAGATAAATTCCTCTACAAACTCCTTAGTTAAATCTTCTATATAACACTTTGACGCCCCAGTCATAAGTGCCTTTTCTTCTAAACCAACTAATTCATCAGTTTGTCCAACATTACCAACTACTGCAATAACTTCACAGTCATAATTTTCCTTAAGCCAAGATATAATAATTGAGGTATCAAGACCTCCTGAATATGCTAATACTACTTTATTGAATTTCTTCATATTAAAGCCCCCTTATTTATTTTTACGATCTGTTAACTTATATGAACATTGCTCTTCTCAACCTAAGGAAATACAATAGGTTTGCGAAACTAAATAATACCCCCTCAGAAAAGGAGAGAAGAACAATGAACAAGACTAATATAAAATGCCCACGCTGTA
>NZ_JBOFYU010000111.1:0-3784 GCF_051654825.1 Clostridium sp. | reverse complement strand
AAATATGAAACAATACTAGTAGCTCATTAAGACGGTTCTTTTCAGCTTCATCTAATGTAAACACTTCTTTTAAAACAAGTATTTCAATAAAGGTACATAGAATTTCACATATGATTAGCAACTTTTAATTACGGGGAAGATATTTCTGTATGAAGTAAAAGTCTTTCAATGCTAAAGGTAGATGCTCAGTGCTCAGTGGGATTACCAGTAGACTTCAAGAAGTGATGTTTTAAGCTGTGTTTACATTAGCTGAGCCTTAAGCGCAGGTTAATTTCGCATAGTATATTTAGATATCTTTATGGTATAATTTAAATAGATAAAAGTCTTTCAAATAAATTAAAAACTATGGTTGGATTTAGAAATATTGCTGTTCACGACTATCAAAATGTTAATATGAAGGTTATTCAGACAATTATAGAAAAGCACTTAATGGATTTTGAAGAATATACTTGTGCTATAAAGAAAGTGATATCAATATAAATTAAGTTAAATATTATCATGAGAAATGATGAAATTATGAAGGATATATAGTCTATGAGGCGGAGTATATTTAAAAGGTAGTAATTATTTTTACTACCTTTTATGATTTAGTTCATATATTTAATTTACTTCTTCGTTAAACTAAACATCTAGGACAAATTTTCTTACTGCTTTGGCTACACCACTTTCTTCATTTGTAGCTGTGATGTAATCTGCTGCATCTTTAAGTAATTGAAGTCCATTACCCATTGCTACTCCAATTCCTGCATATTTTATCATTGAAAGATCATTTTCTGAATCTCCAATGCACATAACTTCTTCTCTTTTAAAGCCAAACATTTCTGCAAGGTGTTTTACTGCATTTCCTTTTGATGAATTACCTGGCATTATTTCAAAGTTGTTTTCTCCTGAGCTTACTATGTGAAGTTCATCTCCAAATAAGTTTTTCAATTCTTCCTTTGCTGCAAATAGCTTTGTTTTATCTGTACCTTCTTCAATTACTATTCCTTTTAGAATTTTTCCATTTAGTTCCTTAAATAATGGAGTTAAGTCATCATTAATTATAAATTTTACTTTATCTTCTTCTTTTAAATCTTTATTCATAACTAAGTAAGCATGATTTTCTGGTAGGGGAAGCTCACGAATTACTGTATCAAGGGTATTAAAGTTTGGATGTAATCCATATCTTTTAATTACTTCATATACTTTTATTAATTGATCATATGTAAGTGTATTTTCTAAAATAGCTTTTTCCTCTGTTTTCTTACATATATATGCACCGTTAGAAGCTATTATAGGCGTATCAACTCCAATTAAATCTGAATAGTATCTTGCTGAACAAAATATTCTTCCTGTTGTAATTGCTATTTCACATCCCATTTTATTTGCCTCTTGAAGGGCAATCTTATTTTCTTCGCTAACATTATGGCTTTTATCAAGTAATGTCCCATCCATATCAACGCAAATTAGTTTTATTTTACTCATAAAATCCTCCTCTTGTTATCTTCTATATAGCAAGTCCATATAAATGGACAATTAAATTACATGAAATATATTAAGTTTATTATAACCTAAAAATACCTAATTATGTAATTTACTTTTTAACATCTAGAATTCATATTAGAAGAAATGTCGGTAAATAAAAAATACTGACATTTTTTTTGTTTTGTCAAAAAGAGAAAAAAATATTCATGTCTTATTTACAGATGGTTAACAATTTCTTTATATAAAAAATACTAAGAAAGTTAACAAAATAATAATATGTTGGAACAACTTTGCTATATAAAAATAACAAATATTAACAAAAATAGAAAAGAATATATTATATATATGTAAAAGATAAAAAAAATTGATAGAAATATTATCCATATTAATTTAAATATAAGTATATCTTAGCGAAAAATACTGTTGTTAATATATAGATATAGAGTTTTTTTTGTTTGTAAAAGTAAGAAAAAAGTTGACGCGTGTAGAAAATTAGAACAATTTAATAAACTCTTTAATTAAATCAAAATATATAACCCTAAAAACAATATATTAAATTAAGAAGGTAGAAAAATACGGAAAATTGAAGAACGATTAATGAAAAAAATTTTGAAAAAATTGATATACTAAATGTGGATAATATTTTTATATAAATTTATATAAATGTATCAAAGTAAAGAAAATTATAATAAGAGTAGGTTAAATATAAAAATATATATTTATATATAGATAATAAATAAACAAAAGATGTTAAAGAAAAGGGGGGAATGTATTGAGTAGAGATAGAATATATTTATCATCACCGCATATGTCAGGACTGGAAATGAAGTTTGTAGAAGAAGCATTTAGTACAAATTGGATTTCACCAGTAGGACCTAATATAAGCAATTTTGAAAAAGAAGTTTCAGAATTGGTAGGAATAAAATCAGCAGTAGCATTAACTTCAGGAACAGCTGCTATACATTTGGCATTAAAGGTAATTGGGATAAAAAAAGATGATTTAGTATTTTGTTCTTCATTAACTTTTTGTGGAAGTTGTAACCCTATAATATATGAAGGGGCAATTCCTGTTTTCGTAGATTCAGATCCAGAAAGTTATTGTATATCTACAATAGCATTAGAAAAAGCCTTCATAGATTGTGAAAAAAAAGGAAAGCTACCAAAGGCTTTAATTGTAGTAAATCTATATGGACAAAGCTCAGATATGGATAAGATAAGAGATTTATGCAATAAGTATAAAACATTAATTATAGAGGATTCAGCAGAATCTCTAGGGGCAACATACAAAGGACAAGCTAGTGGTACATTAGGGGATATAGGGATATATTCATTTAATGGAAATAAAATAATCACTACTTCAGGTGGTGGTATATTAATTTCCAACAATGAAGAATACGTTGAGAAGGCAAGGTTTTTATCAACACAAGCAAAAGAAAACAAGCCGTATTATCATCATTTAGAAATAGGATACAACTATAGAATGAGCAACGTATCAGCAGGTATAGGTAGGGGACAATTAACTGTATTAAAGGATAGGGTAGAAAAAAAGAAATATATTTTTGAAAAATATAAAGAAGAATTTAAAGATATAAAAGAAATAGAAATGATGCCAATAAAAAATTATGGTGAAAGTAATTATTGGTTATCTGTAATTACAATAAAAGAAGATAGCAAGATAAAGCCTACAGATTTAATAGAAGCCTTAGAAAAAGAAAATATAGAAGCTAGACATATATGGAAGCCAATGAATTTACAACCTGTATTTTATGAATATGAATTTTACTCTCATAATGAAGATGGAGTTATAAGCGTAGGAGAAGATATATTCAATAGAGGATTATGCCTTCCATCAGACACAAAGATGACAGATCTAGATATACATAAGGTAAGCAAAATAGTAAAGAATTTATTTAGGTAGGAAAATGAGAATGAGAATAAAGAGGGGTATAGATATTGTAGTTTCTGCAATAGCATTAATTGTACTATCACCAATACTATGTATAGTATCAATATTAATATATTTTAACCTTGGAAGTCCTATATTTTTTAAGCAAGATAGAGTGGGTAAGGATAATAAGGTATTTAAAATAATTAAATTTAGAACTATGAAAGATACAAAGGATAAAAGGGGTAACTTAATTCCAGATTACAAAAGATTAACTAAGTTCGGAAGATTATTAAGAAGTTTAAGTATTGATGAATTGCCAGAACTTATAAATATATTAAAGGGTGAAATGAGTTTAGTTGGACCAAGACCATTACTTGTAGAATATCTATCCTTATACAATGGTAGACAAGCTAAGAGGCATGATGTTCTTCC
>NZ_JBOFYU010000110.1:0-4950 GCF_051654825.1 Clostridium sp. | reverse complement strand
TAATTTTTGTATTTTCTTTAATGCTTTCTTTTATATCCTCTAATTTTGACGTATCTACAAAGTCAGACTCTACCCCATAAACATTATAAATTTCTTTAAATAACCTAAATGTTCCACCATATAAATCTTCTGATAATATTACATGATCACCAGATTTACATAAATGAGTGCAACCCGTTATTGCTGCCATTCCAGTTGAAAACCCTAATGCTTCCCTTCCGCCTTCTAATATTGCAATTGTCTTTTCTACCTCTTGTCTAGTAGGATTTTGAAGTCTTGAATAATCAAAGCCTGTACTTTCATTTAACCCTGAATGCTTAAATGTGGAAGCTGGATATATTGGAAAACTTATAGCCCCAGTGTTTTCATCTCCTCCACTTGCCCCTCTTACAGCATAAGTTTCAAATGAATAATTATTATAGTTTTTCATAAAATGCCCCCTTTTAACTTAAAAAAATCACTTCTAAGATTAGAAGTGATTTTTAATATTGAAATATATTTACTTCTTATCTTTCAGAAAAATTCTGCAGGATTTAGCACCACATTAAAAGATAATTTTACAAAAATTACCTTTTGATAGGTTGCTGGGTTTCAAAGGGCCAGTCCCTCCACCGCTCATAATAAGATACTCTTTATTTAATTTTCAACTCATAAAATACTATTTTAACTCAAATACTTTTACCAAGTATTCCTATATATTTTATATACTTTATACTATACTAATATCCATAATATTGCAACTATTTTCTATAATTATTTTATTTCACTTTTTACTCCATTAAATATCATTAACTAATACACAAAAATTATTTTTACTTTCATATTTTTTTCCCACATTTACATTTACTTCTCTATTAGCTCCACAAGCTGCTGCTCCCTTAACTTTAAAATTCTTAATATCAATTTTCTCAATATCCTTCTCTTTTGGCTTTTCCAGTTGTGGCACCCAGCTATAAGGAGCTCTATATGCCCTATAAACCATATTCATATTTAATCTTTTATTTTCTTTATATGGATTTATATACTCCCATACTATTTCGTAATCTCTAGTAATTTCAAATATCCTTCCATCAGACCCTTCAATAATTAAAGTATTACCATTTAAAAGCCTTTGTGCACTACTAATAAAAGGACTATAAAATCTACTTGAATCTAAAGGGTGAACAAATCCTGCTTCCTTTGGAGTGTATTGCCATTCTATTTCAAAAGTTATAGGATTAATTTCTAATACTCTTGAATAATCTCTTCTAGCATTTTCTCTTCCATTATGAGAATTGACATTTGCTTCGCCATAACCTGCCCATCCTCCATTATCAAAGACTAGTAAATTACCTTCTCCTGGTAGTCCCTTTGGAATTATATGTGCATGATGCTGACCTATAATCCATCCAATTTTATTTCCTATTTCATCATCATAATCAGGACCTAATTTCCACACTATATTGCCTGTAACTTTATCTATAATTGCAATAATATTTGCTTCTCTACTATCCCAAATGATATTTTCTGGATTAAACCTTTCATCCCCTTCATCAAACCATTTATTTGGACCTATCCTTGAAATAGAATTTATATGAAGCCAATCCCCTACTTCAATTCCATGAAGTTTTCTTATATTTGGATCCTTGTATATTACCTTTTTAGCAACTTCTTTAAATCCTAATTCATGAAAATGATGGCTTGCATTCCACTTCCATATTATTTTTCCATCCCAGGTTACTTCTATTATTTTGTCATCTAAAAGAACTTTATCTGATATATCTTCATTTATTATATTTTCATGAGTTAAAATTATAGTTGTTCCATTATATTCTAGGGGGTCTAAATCTGGAGCATAGTATCCCACGGGACTACCCTCTCTTTGATAATCATGATGTTGCCTTAACATCCACTCTCCTTCTTCTTCTGGATCACTTATAAATTCTGACTTATTAAATTTCCATACTATATTTCCATCCCAATCTACTTGCACTAAATCCATCATATCTTGATAACCATATTTAGGATTCCTTTCTCCTGTACTACCTAATACTTGCCCATTTGGCAAAAGCTTATTTGGAAACCCTTCTAATCCCTTCCAATGTTGAACTTCATTACCATTCATATCTATTAATATTGCACCTAACCCTGACACTTGAAAAATAGTGTAACCATTCCAAGCTTTCTTTGAATTATATATTGTTGTACCTGTTGGATAAATTGTTGGATGTCCCATTTCTAATTCCTCCTTAAACTTATTTTATTGATTCCTCATATAAACTTCTATTAATCCAATTTTCTATTTCAAAATCTTTTTTAATTAAATTATTATCTAAAAGAAATTTTTTAGTTTCCTGTAATTTTCCCTTTGAATCTTCACTTATATTTATAGTTATATAATCAAATTTTTCATGATCTTTATTATACAAACTCTTTGTAGCTTCATAACTTTGCCCTGAGTTAGTTAATATTTTATAACACTCCTCAGGATTTTTAATAAAATATTCCTTTCCTTTTTCTATAGCTTTTAATACACCTATGACTGCTTCTTTATTTTCAGATATATAGTTATTTCTTGCTATAACTATGCCTTCACCGCTAAAATCTTTGTTATTTATTGTACTATCTATAGTTCTTGCTACCTTTTTAGTCAGTACCGATAAGGCTTCACTTGTATCAGTTACTACTAATGCATCTACTGTTCCACTTTGTAAAGCTGAATCCCCTTCACTTGTATTTATTAATTCTACTTCCTTTAAATCAATAGAGTACTTTTGCAATACTTGATAAATATATTTATGCATATATGTTCCTTTAGCAAATCCTATTTTCTTTCCCCTTAAATCATTGACATCTTTTATAGGGGAATCAGCTAATACTACTATAGCTGCATTGATAAAGTTATCATAAATTGCAATTAGTGATGTATCAACACCATTTGCTTTGCTTACAATACCAGGAAAATCAGCATATATAACTACATCAAGCTCCCCTGAAGCTAAAGCTTCATTTACAGCTGGTCCACCTCCTGAAAATGGTTTATATTCTACTTCATAACCCTTATTTCGTAATTCTTCTTCAATAAACCCCTTGCTTTGAGCTATACCAGGTGCACCCGTTAATACAGCTTTAGATGCTGGATATCCTATCTTAAGAATTTTACCTTCATTAGTTGGTTTTCCACAAGACACCAAGAAAGCTATAGATATAAACAACATACTTGCAAATTTAATTATTTTTTTCATAATATTTCCCCCTTAAATTTATATATTATATTCTATTAACATCTCCTCATCATTAAAAAAGTGTTTGTATATTTTTCTCTTTATATTTGTAAATTCACTATTAGATCTATCCCTTGGTCTAGGTAAATCCACATGGATAATTTCTTTTACCCTTCCAGGCCTTTCAGTCATCAACACTATTTTGTCTGCTAAAAAAATAGCTTCATCAATATCATGTGTAACCATAATCATTGTATTTTTTTCTTTTTCCCATATTTTTAGGATTTCTTTTTGAAGTGTAATTTTAATCAATGCATCTAATGCTCCAAAGGGCTCATCTAATAAAATTATTTCTGGATTATTTACTAAAGCCCTAGCAATAGCTGCTCTTTGTGCCATTCCTCCTGATATTTGGTGTGGAAATGCCTTTTTAAAATCCTCTAGGCCTACTAGCTTTAAATAATAGTCTATCCTCTTAGCTTTATTACTTTTGCTAACCCCCTGCAATACAATATCAATATTTTTTTCAATGGTTAACCACGGAAGTAGCCTGTTTTCCTGAAAAACCATAGCTCTTTCTTTGCTTGGCCCTAAAATATCTTTTGAATTTAAAAATATATTTCCTGTACTCTCTTTCTCTAACCCTGCTATTATCTTTAATAAAGTGCTTTTGCCACATCCACTATGTCCAAGTATAGCTACAAATTCCCCCTTATTAACAGTGATATTTATATCTTTTAAAATCTCTAGACTTGAATTATCTATATTAAATGAAATTCCTAATTTACTTATCTCTAACATGTTCTTTTCCCCCTCCCTTTATACTCCAAGGAACTACTAGGTTATTAATTCTTCTTAATAATAAATCCATAGTCATTCCTAAAATTGCAATTACAATCATTCCTACAATTACAACCTCTGGCATCATTAAACTTCTTGCATCATTTATTCGATATCCTATTCCTGAACTTGATGCTACTAATTCAGCTCCTACAACAGCCATCCAAGATATTCCTAATCCAAGTCTTAGTCCTACAAAAATTGAAGGCAGTGCTCCTTTTAAATAAATATTAGTAAACATTTGATAATGCGAAAGATTAAACATTTTTCCAACTTGGACTAAATTTTTAGGTACTTGGCTTATACCATTAATCGTATTTAATAGTATTGGAAAAAAACTTGCTAAAACTATTATTATTACTTTTGATTTTTCTCCAATTCCAAACCAAAGGATTATTAATGGAACCCATGCAAGCATTGGTATTTGTCTTACCCCACTAAATGTTATTTGAAAAAATCTATTAACTTTTTCAAACATACCCATTAATACTCCTAATGTTATCCCTAAAAGAGATGCTATTATAAATCCTTGTACAACCCTAAATAAACTTATTTTGATATCATTAATTAAAACTCCACTTTTTAATAACTCTAAAAAAGTATTCCCTACGCTTTTTAAAGTTGGTAAAATTGTTTCTGGCCAAATTTGTAACTTATCGTTTATAATCCATAAAACTATAATAATTATAGGTAAAAGAATTAAATTTAATATTTTAAGTATTTTTCTTAAATACTTTTCATTCATATTTATCCCCCCTAATGGTTTTTATCGATCTGTTAACTTATATGAACATTGCTCTTCTCAACCTAAGGAAATACAATAGGTTTGCGAAACTAAATAATACCCCCTCAGAAAAGGAGAGAAGAACAATGAACAAGACTAATATAAAATGCCCACGCTGTAACC
>NZ_JBOFYU010000109.1:0-6061 GCF_051654825.1 Clostridium sp. | reverse complement strand
GATTATATAAATGGAAATGAAGCATTTATACCACTTGCTGGACCTGCTAATAGACAAGGAAGAATAGTAGCAGATAATATTGCAGGGTTAGATTCAAGATATAAAGGAACTATGGGAACATCTATTATAAAGGTATTTGATATGGTAGTAGCTTCTACAGGTAATAATGAAAGAACTTTAAATAGATATGGAATTAAATATGATAAGGTTTATCTTCACCCAATGAATCATGCAGGATATTACCCAAATGCAACTTCTTTAACTATTAAAGTTATATATGATGTGGAAGGAAAGGTATTAGGAGCACAAGCCTTAGGATATGAGGGCGTAGATAAGTTTATTGATGTAATAGCAACAGTAATAAAATTTGGTGGTACTATGGAGGATTTAACAGAATTAGAATTAGCTTATGCTCCACCATTTTTATCAGCTAAATCACCAGCTAACATGGCAGGGTTTATAGCACAAAACAAAAGCAAAGGATTAGTAGATGTTATAAACATAGAAGATTTAGAAAAACTAAATCCTTCTAAAAATATACTTCTAGATGTAAGAGATAGAGAAGAGGTTTTAAATAGCTCTATTAAGGATTTTATAAATATACCAGTAAATGAATTAAGAGAAAACTTAGATAAGCTTGATAAGGAAAAGGAAATAATAATATCTTGTGCAGTTGGAATAAGAGGATATATAGCATCAAGAATATTAAAAAACAAAGGCTTTAAAGTTAAAAACTTAAATGGGGGATATAAAACTTATGCAAACTTTAATTATAAAGCAAAGGTAATAGAAAATAAAAAGGAAGAGGAAAAGATTATGGCTCAAAGAGAAGTGGCAATAGGAAAGGTTAGAGAGTTAAATGCAACAGGTTTATCATGTCCAGGTCCATTAATGGAAGTAAAAAAGGCTGTAGATGAAATGGAGAATGGAGATATCTTAAAGGTAAAGGTATCCGATGAAGGATTTTATAGAGATATAGAGGCATGGTCTAAGAGAACAGGAAATATGTTATTAGATATAAATAAAAGTAAGGGAATTATTGAAGCTACAATCCAAAAGGGATTAGAAGAAGTAATGAATGAAGCTGCTGTAACTAACACATATTATACAAATCCTAACTCACAAACAATGGTAGTATTTAGTGGAGATTTAGACAAGGCTATAGCATCATTTATTATAGCTAATGGAGCAGTGGCTATGGGTAAAAAAGTTACTATGTTCTTTACCTTCTGGGGATTAAATGTTTTAAGAAAAGAAGAAAAGGTAAAGGTTCCTAAAAATATTATAGAAAAGGCTTTTGGAATGATGATGCCAAGAGGAAGTAAAAAGTTAGGACTTTCAAAAATGAATATGGGTGGTATGGGAGCTCAAATGATTAGAGGTGTCATGAAAAACAAAAATATTCAATCTTTAGAAGATTTAATAGAAGCAGCTATAGAAAGTGGAGTAGAAATAGTTGCATGTAGTATGTCTATGGATGTAATGGGAATAAAAAAGGAAGAACTAATTGATGGAATAAGCTATGGTGGAGTAGGATATTATTTAGGCGAAGCTGATGATGCTAATGTAAATTTATTTATATAATTATTTTTTAAAAGAAAATTTTAAAAACCTGAGGTAAATTATTGCTTCAGGTTTTTTAGGGTAACTATAAAATTATCAATAGAGCCTCTAGGGAAATAGGAGTTTATAATAATTTCTATAATTTCTCTATATTTTGTGGTGAAAAAAGAGAAATTATAGAAATTATTATAGTTAAGCTGTTTAAAATTTCTTAAAAAGATATTAAAATAGATTTATATAGTAAATAATAATAGCACTTTTTAATATTTTTGATATAATAATTAGGGTGATAATGAAAAAGGGTGATTAATTATGGCAGTTCAAGATTGGAAAAGATTTTTAATGCCTTATGAACAGGCAGTTGATGAATTAAAAGTAAAATTAAGAAGTATAAGAAAAGAATATAGAAGAAAAAATGAATATTCACCAATAGAATTTGTTACTGGAAGAGTAAAAGAAATATCAAGCTTATTAGAAAAGGCAAATAAATTCGAAATACCAATAGATAGACTTCAATATGAAATGGAGGATATAGCTGGTATAAGAATAATGTGTCAGTTTGTGGATGATATAGACAAGGTTGTAGAGCTTATCCGCGCAAGACGAGATATGCAAATTCTTTACGAAAAAGACTATGTAAGAAATGTAAAGGGTAGTGGATATAGAAGTTACCATATGATAATTAAGTATCCTGTTAATATGGCAGAAGGGCCACAGGAAATATTAGCAGAATTTCAAATAAGAACATTAGCTATGAATTTTTGGGCAACTATAGAACATTCATTAAACTATAAATATAAGCAGCAAATGCCAGTAGAAATAAAGGATAAGTTAAAGATGGCAGCAGATGCAGCATTTAACTTAGATGAGCAAATGCTAGATATAAAAGATGAAATAAAGGATGCACAAAAATTATTTGAAATAAAGTCAGATATAATTTCAAACATAATGAGTAGCATACTTTCATTAATTTCATTAGGCAAGGTAGCAGAAGCAAGCAGATACCAAACGTCTTTAAACAAGCTTATTGAAGAAGGTGAAGTTTCAGAGCTTAACAATATGCTTACTGCAATTAAAAAAGATATAAATAAATATAGAGAAAATTAATAATAAAAGATAGAGCCTACAAGAATAAGATATTCTTGTAGGCCCTATCTTTTAAAATCTAAAGTTATCAATAAAAATGGATATAGTCTAGTATAAACCTTACTAAAATTTTAGATTTTAACCTTTACTTCTTACTTAAAAAAACATCTTAATTTTTAACTACCTTTGCAAAAGGAGTATTTCTATATTTATAAACATTGCATACTAAGGTAATAGAAATTATGTTCATAACAATATTAGTTCCTCCATAGCTTATAAACGGAAGGCTTATTCCAAACACTGGAGAAAGGGAAAAATTAGTTAATATGCTTATTAAAAATTGTGTTGCAAATAATGAACAAAAAGCATACACTAAAAGCTTTCCGTAATTATCTTTAACATTTGTTGCAACGAAGCCTATTCTAACTATAAAGGAAAGAATTAATATAAGTAAAAGTAATGTTGTTATCCAACCAAAGCTATAGTTTATATAGCTAAGGATAAAGTCTCCATGAGCATCAGGTAAAACATTATTATTAAAGGAAGCTCCTTGACCAAACAATCCTGCTGATTGCCTTAATGAGCTTAATTTATTATAAATCCATCCAGCACCATCAGGATCAAGATTAGGATTTATAAAGCCAAAGATTCTTTTGACTCTATAAGGTACTGGGAAAATTAATAGTGAAAAAACAGCAAATAATGATCCAAAGGATATAGCTACATATTTTAGTCTTAGTCCAGAAACAATCATTAATGGAACAATTGCTAGAATATAAATTGTCATATTAGATAAAGATGGTCCAGCTACGAAAAAGATACATGGGAAAAATGCTAAAGAAATTCCCTTTATTAAATCCTTTTTAATAGACCAATTTAAATTATCAAAAATTCCTGCAAGGGATATTGGTAATAAAAATGTTATTAAATAAAATAGGTTAATTGATAAAGGCCCTATTGTTAAGTAGCCAGGTGCTCCATTAATATATGTTCCGCTAAACATGGATAAAATTAAAATCATAATACTTACAGTATAAATATGAATAGAGTACTTTTTTATATTTCTATAATCTAATTTTAGCAGTAAAAATGAAATTATAGCACCTATAAGAGTATAAATTATTATTCTAGATGTAAATATAGGATATTCACTGTAATAAGGAATATTCTTTTGTAAAAAGTTAAGAGTAAATAATCCAAAGGCTATAAAAAATGATGCCATAGCTAACAATAGCCAATCAGGGGCAGCCTTATGGACCTTATTTAGACTTTTCCCAACTATATTAGAATCTCCCATTTGAGATATAGCCTTACTTAAAGCATCATCACTATTTAAACCTTCTTCTATATATGAATCATAAAGCTCTTCAATATGGCTTGTAAGCTCAAGCTTTATATTTTCATGAACCTTTTTATTCTTAATTAATGAACATACTTCATTAGTGTAGTTATCTATTTTAGAATAATCTATTGATGACATGGTGACACCTCCCATAACACTTCATTTACAGTTTCACTAAATAACTTCCATTCAGTTTCTTTTTCTTTAAGTCCATTTAGTCCTTCTTCAGTAATCTTATAGTACTTTCTTTTTCTTTTACCTTCAGTAGTATCCCAATAAGATTGGATAAAGTTTTCATTTTCTAAGCTGTGAAGGATTGGATAAAGAGTTCCTTCTTTAAAGGAGAAAACACCATTTGATTTAGTTTCGATTTCCTTAATCATTTCATAGCCATACATTTCTTTTCTTTTTAAAAGACTTAATATAAGTATTGTAGTACTTCCTTTTAATAGCTCCTTGTTAATTTTCATTTACTCACCTCAATACATAGATTTCCGATACTTAGTATATCTAGGTATAATTATAGTAATAATTTACAATGTTGTAAAGAGCAATATTTATAGTAATTAATTCTTAATAATTATAGAAGAAGGAATATGAATAAATATTAAGAATAAATAAGATAATAATATAATTGAAAGAGAGGAATTATAAAATGGGCATAAAGCAAGAATTAGACAACGATATATTATTAAAAAGAATTAAAAACCTAATAAGCACAGGATTAGACGAAGATACTATTTTAAATATCTTAGGTCTTACAAGAGAAGAGTATGAGGAATTAATAAAAAGCATCTAATAGGGAATAAGTAAATAAAATAACAGAAGCACTTAATAAGAGAAATGCTCTTATTAAGTGCTTTTAATTATAAAAATATATAATTTTAATTTAATGAAAATAGTATATTAAATACATAAGAGAAATCAATATAAAAACTATAGTTGTAATTCTAATAGTAATTGCTTTAGATTTTAAATTAGATAAATCCTTCATATCCATTGATGATTTTCTATAAAAAAATTCTATTGGGTAGAGAAGAATTAGCAATCCTATTATTAATACAAATAATATATAAAGATAGCTAATAAAAGAAAACATAAAATCACCTCGCTTATATTAATATAATAGATAGAATTACTCCTTAAGTTGCAGGATTATTTTCAAATTAAAAGGTTTTATACCAAAAACTAATAAAGTTTTACAATATTAAAGAGAAAGGTGGAAATTTCTCTTTAAATGTAATATTATAATGATATAAATAATAATTATTATTAGTTAATAAAGGTTAAAGTAGATATTATTTCCTATTTAGAGCCTTTAAATTAGCTAAATAGTAACAAAAGATTGAAAATGAAAGAAGGCATTTTTATGGATGATACAAATTTAAAAAAGATTTATGACAACCCTTTATATATAAGGTATATAGATAACCCAAGTGAAGAGGTAATTATTGAAGCTGTTAAGAGAAATGGGACAGCTATAAGATATGTTGATAATAAGAGCTTTGAAGTAAAGAAATTAGCAATTACTAATAATCCTTTATCAGTAGAATATATTGATGAATTAGAAGAGGAACTCGGAATATTAGCAGTTAGAGCTTTATGGAATTCTTTAAAATATATTAAGAATCCTAGTGATGAAATAATAAAAGAAGCAGTTAAATCAAAGGGATGGGCAATACAATTTATAAGTGATCCTAATGAACAAATACAGCTTTTAGCAGTAAAAAAGGATTATGATTCTATTAAGTATATTAAAAAGCCTTCAGAAAAGGTTCAGCTTGAAGCTGTAAGAAAATACTGGGGAGCTATTAGATTTATTAAAGAGCCAACTTTAAATGTAAGAATAGAAGCAGTAAAGGAAAATGAAGAAGCAATAAATTATATAACATATGATTTAGATGAATTAAGAGCTTTAATGGCAGAAAATATTAATATAGTTAAGTATGTTTATGATTCAATTGATGTAGATTTTGCTGTAGATGTAGTTATAGATAAAATCAAGGGTGAAGATATAGATGAAGTATATATGAAAAACTTCCTTGAACTAGAAATATTAGAAATGGACAA
>NZ_JBOFYU010000108.1:0-16655 GCF_051654825.1 Clostridium sp. | reverse complement strand
CTTAATTTCACTAGATAATGCTAAAGTTTCTTTTGGAACAATATTTAAAAATGAAGGCCCAATAAACATTCCTAAAATCATCATTCCAACTAAAGCAGGAAGCTTTAGTTTTTCTATAATCTTTCCTGAGTAATTTGCGAAAACCCCTATTATTATTAAACTTATTATTATTATTAATATATTCATCTTATCCTCCTATATATTTATTATCTAAGAAATAATTTATTTTATAACATTTTTAAGCAAAAAAATAGACTCCTACCCTTAAAGAGTAGGAGTCATTAGCTTATAGCATTTAAAGGCGAACTCCATCGCCTATATTTCTTAAATTATGCCTCAATTATATACTAAATTCATTCTTTTGTAAATACTAGTTACTATTGAATCCCTTTAAAAGATCAGCAAATGGATTATTTATATCTTCCTCAGATTGTTTTTTCATTTTCTTCATTAAATTATTTACTTCTTTTTTATTTGCCTTATCTGATTTCTTATCAAATCTTTTATTAAATACACTTGCTTTTTCTCTAAAACTACAATTAGTGTTAGGACATACGTAAATTTGTCCTTCTCCTTGTCCTCTAAGCTCTAGCTTCTTTTTACATTCTGGGCATCTTGCATTAGTGTTTCTAGCAACATTTTCTCTATATCCACATTCTCTATCTTGGCAAACATTCATTGTTCCATTTTTTCCTTTTACCTCTAATAGATACTTTCCGCAATTTGGACATTTCTTCCCTGTTTTATTATCATGCACAAACTTACTATTAGTTCCCTTAACATCTTGAACTAAATTAGTAGCATATTTTCTCATTTCAAATACAAATGAATTTGCATCACTTATTCCCTTACTTATTTCATCTAACCTTTTTTCCCATTTAGCAGTAAGTAATGGAGATTTTAAATCAGATGGAACTAATTCAATCAATTGTTTTCCCTTTGAAGTAGGTAATATGTCTTTACCCTTTCTTTCAATAACAAATGAATTAAACAGCTTTTCTATAATATCAGCTCTTGTTGCTACAGTACCAAGTCCACCTGTTTCTCCTAATGTTTTTGCTGCATCCTTTGATATTGCAATATATTTTTGTGGATTTTCCATTGCAGATAAAAGAGTTCCTTCATTAAATCTTCCTGGAGCCTTAGTTTGAGAAGTCTTAATCTTTACCTCTTTAATTGATATCTTATCACCCTTACTTAACTTAGGTAATACTTGATCCTTTAATTCTTCATCATTTCTTTCATCTTCAAACTTTTCTTTGTCATATACAGCCTTCCAACCCTTTGATTTAATAACCTGTCCTTTAGATATAAATATCTCGTTTTTAATCTTAGCCTTTACACTTGTTTGAATATATTCAAAAGGTGGCATTAAAACGCTTAAAAATCTTTTTATTACTAAATCATAAACATTTCTTTCTTCAGAACTTAAATTACTTAAATTTGGTCTTTCTTCCGTTGGAATTATTGCATGGTGATCACTTACCTTTGAATCATCCACAAAGCTTTTATTAGCATTAATTCTTCCCTTTAATATTTCTGAAGTAGCATTTCTATAAACACCTAAAGAAATAGCTCTTAATCTATCTGGAAGAGTAGCTACAATATCTTTAGATATATATCTTGAATCTGTTCTAGGATAAGTTAATACCTTGTGATTTTCATATAACCTTTGCATAATTGAAAGAGTTTGCTTTGCAGAATATCCAAATATTCTGTTTGCATCTCTTTGTAATTCTGTTAAGTCATAAAGTGCTGGTGAAAACTTCTTTTTATCACTTTCTAAAACTTCTATAACCTCAGCATCTTCACCTTTAACCTTTGCAAAAATTGAATTTGCTATTTCTTCATTAAAAATACGACTATTATTATCATTATTTACATATTGAAGTGAAAAGCCATTGCTCTCAGCAGAAATAGTATAATAATCCTTTGGTTTAAAGTTCTTTATCTCCTCTTCTCTAGCTACTATCATTGCTAAAGTTGGTGATTGAACTCTTCCTGCCGAAAGCTGAGCATTGTATTTACAAGTTAATGCTCTAGTTACGTTAAGACCAACAATCCAATCTGCCTCTGCTCTACAAACCGCAGCCTTATAAAGATTTTCATATTGTTTTCCATCTTTTAAATTTCTAAACCCATCTAAGATTGCTTTATCTGTTTGAGATGATATCCATAATCTTTTAATAGGCTTTTTAACTCCAACCTTTTCTATTATCCATCTAGCTACTAATTCCCCTTCACGTCCAGCATCTGTAGCTATTACTATTTCATCAATATCAGGTCTTAGCATGACTTTTTTCACTTCATAAAATTGCTTTGAAGTTTTCTTTAATACAGTAAGCTTCATATACTTAGGAAGCATAGGTAATGTTTCCATACTCCAAGTTTTATATTTATTATCATAAGCCTCTGGATCTTGTAGCCCAACTAAATGACCTAAAGCCCAAGTAATTATGTATTTGCTCCCTTCTATATAACTTCCCTTATTTTGATTGCACTTTAAAACCTTAGCAATATCTCTACCAACACTAGGCTTTTCAGCAAGAACTAAAATCTTCCCCATATTATCTCCTTTTGATTTTTAAACATTTTTTATTTAGGCTTTGCAAACTCCTTTTGAAGCCCTCTTATATATTCTAAAGCCTTTATAAAGTCCTTTTGATCTGTTAAATTTATATATATTAAACAAGAAACAGAATCACCAACTTCACTTATACGTGTAGCTATTCTAAAATGGTCTTCTAGTTCCTTTACTTGCATTTTATAAATTAAATCAAGGTGAACTTTTTCATTATTCATTATAACATTAATATTATCTTTTTCTATAGTAATACTAACATCCTTTTCAGTTACGCCCTCTGATATATTTCCATACTTAGTAAATGTAAAGGAGCAACCATCATAATCAAATCTCTTACTTTCTTTTAAGTTATTTAAAATATATTCGCCATCTTTTCTTTTTAAAAACTCTTCCTCATCATCGTAAAATTTATATTTCCCTAAATAATCTATCTTATAAGTTCTAAATATTTCATCTTTATATAAATTTGTATCCATACTAATACCTCCTAGTAAAAATAAATTTACTTCAATATTAGTATCTCTAAAATCTTTAATTCTATAAGTCATATACTAAATGAACTAGCTGTTAAATAAAGGCTCCATCTATTTTAATTATTTGGCCATTTAAATACTTACAATTTTCACTACATAAAAAAACTACAGCTTTTCCTATTTCTGAAACATCCCCAAATCTCCCCATTGGTATTTCTTCTTCTAACTCTCTTTTTTCATCTAATGAAAGAAAAGAATTCATTTCTGTCTCTATAACTCCTGGTGCAATAGCATTAATTCTTATCCCCATTGCCGAAACTTCCTTTGCTAAAGATTTAGTAAATAAGTTTAATCCTCCCTTAGATGTAGAATAAACTACTTCACAAGATGCTCCTACATCACCCCAAATAGATGATATATTTACAATACTTCCAGTTCCTCTACTAATCATATGATTTAAAACATTCTTAGCCATATACATTGTTCCAAGTAAATTTACTCCTATTAAATTATCAATAGATTCCTTTGTTGAATCCATAAATAGTCCTATTTCAGATCTACCAGCATTATTAATAAGAATATCAATTTTTCCAAAGGCCTTTAATGTTTCATCTACAATACTTGCACAAGTATCAAAATCTGATATATCACCTTTTATTATTTTTCCATAGCCTCCAAAGTCATTAATCAACCTTAATGTTTCTTCAGCTCCCTTTAAATCCTTTGAATAGTTTATTACTACTAAAGCACCTTCTTTTGCAAGCTCTATAGAAATACCTCTTCCTATTCCTCTTGAAGCCCCAGTTACTATAGCAACTTTTCCTTTTAAGTTCTCCATTTTTTACTCCTCTTTTTTCTTTTTATAAGCAATCTCTTAAAACTCTTTTTACATTTCCATAAAATATTTTATCTATTTCACCTTCTGTAAATCCACCTTTTTTAAGCTCTTCTATTAGCTTATACATTTCACTAAAATCTTTAATTTCAACTTCATTTTCTATTCCATCAAAATCTGTTCCTAGTGCAATAACATCTACTCCACCAATATTTTTTGTATGCTTTAAATGAAGCATCATATCTTCTATTCTAGACACTTTATTTTCACCTAAAAATGGAGCACAAAAGTTTAATCCCATAACCCCACCCTTAGAAGATAACTTTCTTATCATATCATCTGTAAGATTTCTTGGATGATTAGTAATTTCTCTTGCATTAGAGTGAGTTGCAATAAATGGCTTTCTACAAATATCTATTAAATCATAAAAGCCTCCATCTGAAAGATGTGAGCAATCAGGTATAATTCCTAAATTCTCCATTTCCAACACTATTTCTTTTCCTTTTTCCTTTAAACCAAAATCCTTATATTTATTCTTATAATTAGGATATCCTATGCTATTTTCAAAGTTCCAAGTTAAAGTAATAAATCTTACACCTAAATCATAAACTTCTTTTACTCTTTCAACCTTTCCCTCTAAAACTTCCCCCTCTTCAATAGAAATAAATCCACCTAACTTTCCTATTATATTAGCTTCTTCAAGTTCCTCTAAATTTCTAACTATTACAATATCATTATTATTTTTATTTATTTCCTGAATAAAATTATTATACATTTTTATAAATTCTTTATATGGATTATCCACTATATCTAGTTCAATAAAATGTGCAAACACCTGCCCTAAAGCCTTAGATTTTTGTAGCTTATTAATATCTATCTTACAAATACTATCCTTTAAGCTTAACCCTTCATATAATAATCTACTTGCTGTATCACAATGTAAGTCTATTGATTTCACATTAATCTCTCACTTTCTTAAATATTTTTGAAGATTTAATATCTTTTCTTTCTTCTTCTTTTAAATCATTTATTTTTATTCTTTCAGACCTAGCCCATAAAAGATACTCCTCTAAGCTTTGAGCCGCGCTTATAGCCTTTCTCTTAACCCATAAAACTCCATTTTCTTGAGCTTCAACACTCCACTTAACAAGGGATATCTTACCCTTTTCTATTTCTATACAAGTCATTGCAAATGGCAGAACACAACATCCATCATTAAAATATGGTGGCTCGTATTTTCCAGGCATTCTACTATTATGTGTATGACCACAAATAATCATTCTTTGGCTTTCCCTAGCATACTTTTCAAGTTTTTTGTCAACCTTATCTCCCTTTATATTATTTCTAGCTGGACTCGTTGGATCTTTAAACCCTGCAATTCCATTTAAAAACTTCCATACATACCTTACTAAAAATCTTGAATACCTCCAAAGTGTAGAATTAATAAAATCTACTTGGTGTCCATGAGTTACAAGGAAACTTTCATTAATTTTTAAATAATTAAATCTTATTCCTTCATAAAACTTTAAATCCTTTATAAACTTTAAAAATTCTTTTCCATAATCTGCTCCAATTTTTCTTAATGCTCTATACTCTTTAATATAAAAGTTTTCATTCTTTTTTATTATATCATGATTTCCATAAATTATATAAAGTCTGTTTTTTTCCTTAAATTTATTTAATATTTTAAAAATATCCTCATAAATATATGCTATATCATTAAAATTTTTATTTTTCCAAAGCTCATCTCCATCTCCAACTTCTACGTAAGTAAAACCATTTCTAAAGTAATAAGAAATAGCTGTTTTATATATGTTTTTATTAGGCAGCAGAGAATCATAGTATGTTCCATCTCCACGGTGAACATCTGAAATAAACACTAGCTTTGAGTTATTATCTATTTCTACTTCATTAGACTTTTCATATACATTATCTAAATTTCCCATTAACTAAACTCCCTTTATTAATAACATATTATTTTATTCAAAAATAATTATTTTGATATTAAAAATAATCTTTTCTTTTTATATATAAATATCTTAGATTTGAACAAACTAATTTTATATTATTAAAAAGGAGAGAAGTCTTGTGCATAAAAATTATAAAAGGATTATATCATTATTATTATTTTTAACCTTGCTTTTTCCTTCATCTATATCCAAGTCTAGTCCTATATTTAATAATTTAAATATAGATGAAGAAATATCTACATTAAATGAACTAGAACCAACATCAGATGAAGTGAAAAATGAATTTAAAGTTCTTTTAGAAGACCTATTTTGCAAAAGAAACGCTGCCGTTGTTTGTGGAGATTCTGAGCTTTTAAAGGAATTTTATGACTTAAAAATTAAAGTAAGTCTTTGGGCTTATGAAAGCGAAGCAAAAAAAACTCAATATTTAATTAATTGGTCAGAAAAACAAGCTGTTCAATTTAGAGATTTAAAATCAACTGTTAGAATTAGAAAGGTTGTTGAAAAGGAGCCTGGGTTATTTGGAGTTATTTGTGATGTTGCAACAGACTTTAATTATTTTTATATAGATACTCCAGATGTTATAAATCATTTTAGGTTAGGTACTAATCATTATTTAAATTTAAAAAAGACAGATGATAAATATATAATAACTAAGGAATGGTATACAGACCCCTTTGCAGACTCCTTAGATATAGAAAATATAAAATCTGAAGAAATTAGCGACTTTATTTTATCTCAAAGCCCCCCTGAATTCACTGCCTCTGAAAGACTTCAAAAAGCTTTAGATTATGCTCACACCTACTGTGGCGTTTCAGAAGATGAGGAGTTTACCTTTAAATACAATTCAAAATATAAAAATCATAATCCCGATGGTGGTGACTGTGCTAATTTTGCCTCTCAAATTTTACATGAAGGAGGAGGCTTTAAGAAAAATGGAACATGGAGCTATGAAGGTAAAAACGGAACTAAATCTTGGCTTAATGCTCAAGGCTTTAAAAACTATATGGTTGGAAGTGGTCGTGCATCTTATATTGCAAAGGGAACTTATCAACAAGTATATAAGGCTGCCTTTAATATGAGACCTGGAGATTTTGTTGCATATGAAAAAAAAGGGCGAATAACTCATATTTCAACTGTTACTGGATTTGATTCTAAAGGATATCCATTAGTGACTTGCCATAATACTGATAGACTTTTAGTTCCCTATGACCTAGGATGGAGTAATCCAAATATACGCTTTCATTTAGTTCACGTACATTATTAAAAGCTAAAGGCATCTTTTAAATTCAAAAGATGCCTTTAGCTTTTATAGTAAATTATTTACTTTCTTTATATTGGTCTAAGGACTTGGTAACTATGTCCATTAATTTCTTTTGATAATTTGTATCTGCTAACATTTTGTCCTCTTCCCAATTGCTCATAAATCCCATTTCTAATATTATTACTGGAACCGTAGACCAATTAAAACCAGTTATATCATCTCTCTCTATAATACCATTTACCTTTATTCCAGATTCCTTTAAATTTTTCTTTAATATTTCAGCATATTCAAAGCTTTTCTCATAAATACTTGACGTATGTTTCCCTGATTTAGATGGAACTAATATTGTTGCACCTTTTTTACAACAGTCATTTACACTATCACAATGAATCCTTATTGTCATATCTGCATTTGCATCATTTGCAACCTTAGCTCGCTCAGCATTACTTATATTCACATTATGAACTTCTCTTGTCATAATTACATTGTAATCATTTTCTTTTAATATATCTCTTAAAATTAGCGAAGCCTCTAAGTTTACAACATATTCATTTTTTTTAGTTCCTACACCCTTTGTTCCTGCTGAAACCCTTGCTTTTTTATTTCCTGAACCCGGAGCAACTGCTTCCCCCTTTGGATCACCTTTTTCTTGGTGTCCTGGGTCAATGCACACAGTAAATTTCTTAGAACTTTCTTCTTTTAACATTAAAGCTTTTGTCATTGTACTTCCAATAAAGTTAACTAGTAATCCAATAACTAAAACTAATGATAAGAATCTTATTTTGTTTCTCATACTTAATATTTCTCCTCCTTTGTAAACATACTAATATATTTTGCAAAGAGGATTCAACTTATTCATTTTAACTTTTTTTCAATTTAGCTATAAAAAAACCTTCCATAACATCATTAGGGATTATCCTTAATGATTTATTCATATCCTTTATATAATTTTTATCTTTATATCCTTTAAGGCCCGGAATTACATTTTTGTAATCTAGATTAATTTTTTCTAATTTTAAATCACTATGCTTATTTAAAATATATTCTATTATTTCTTCATTTTCAAATGGATTTAATGTACAAGTGGAATATATCATAACTCCACCTTGCTTTAATGACAAATAAGCACTTTCTATTAGTCTTTTTTGAAGCTTAACACAGCTTTTAACTCTTTTTTCTGACCATCCATTATAATTTTTCTTATTTTTTAAGTGTATAGTTCCCTCTCCAGAACAAGGTGCATCTAAAAGTACACGATCAAAGTAATTATTTAATCTTTTTCCTACACTACATCCATCACTACCTACGATTATTATTGATTCTGCCCCCTGTTTTTCTGCATTATAGTTTAATCTTTCTCTTCTTATTTCATTTACATCATTTGCAAAAATAGTTGATTCGTTATTAGTTAAATCAGCCATAAATAAACTTTTACCACCTGGTGCTGCACATAAATCTAATATAGTTTGCTTTTTGTCTAAATCTAGAAATAAAGGTGGCAACATAGATGATGGATTTTGAAGATAAATCTTCCCTGCTTTATATACATCTAATTTCCTAATAAAGCTTTCTTTGCTTCCTTTAATTATAAATGTATTATTTATCTTAGGGTGATTTACAGCCTTTATTTTATTTTTATTAAGTTCATCCATAACTTCTTTAACATTTCCCTTTATTTTGTTTACTCTAAAGCTTGTATTTCTACCATTACCATAACTTCTGTAAATCATATCTAGTTGACGATCAGTAAAGATATTTTCTAATACCTCAATAAATTCCTTTGGCAAGCTATATTTAATTTCTTTTATAGACACCATCTCACCCCTATAATATATTCATATTATATAATACTATTTACCTTATGATATTATGATTATAAATACCCTAGTACCTCTTTATTAAATTAGTTAAAACAAAAAAATCCAAGAAGATTTTACCTCCTTGGATTTTATAGATTTTAGTAAATATATTACTTTAAATCTATTGTTAATTCAACAGGGCAATGATCTGAACCTAATATTTCAGTATGTATATCTGCGCCCTCTAATTTATCTTTAAGCTTTTCAGAAACTAAGAAATAATCTATTCTCCATCCAGCATTTTTTTCTCTTGCTTTAAATCTATATGACCACCAAGAATATGAATCCTTTTTATCTGGATAAAAATATCTATACGAATCTATAAAACCTTCATTTAAAATTGCATTAAGCTTTTCTCTTTCTTCATCTGTAAAACCAGCATTTTTTCTATTAGTTTTAGGATTTTTTAAATCAATTTCTTTATGTGCTACATTTAGATCTCCACAAACTATTACTGGTTTAATGTTGTCTAAAGCTTTTAAGTACTTTCTAAATTCATCATCCCATACCATTCTATAATCTAATCTTGCAAGCTCATTTTGAGAATTTGGAGTATAGACGGTTATCATGTAAAACTCTTCAAACTCTAACGTTATTACTCTTCCTTCTTCATCATGCTCTTGAATTGAAAGCCCATAAGAAACACTTAAAGGCTCTTTTTTAGTAAATATAGCTGTTCCTGAATAACCTTTTTTTATAGCATAATTCCAATATTGATGATATCCTTCTAATTCTAAATTAATTTGTCCTTCCTGTAGCTTGCTTTCTTGAATACAAAAAATATCTGCATCCACATCTTTAAAATAATCTAAAAAACCTTTAGTTACACAAGCTCTGATTCCATTTACATTCCATGATATAAGCTTCATTTTCTTCTCTCCTTTTATTTTTACTTAATTTATATTATATCTAAAGTAAACTTATTTTAAAATAATTATCTATTAAATCATTCTTATTCTATGATTATTTAAAAACTTTAATTTAATGTTATAATTATAATATAACTTTATAGAGGTGCCTTATGAATAATTTAAATATGTTAGATAATTGTAATTTATGTATGAGAAAATGTAATATTAACAGAAATAATAAAAATTTAGGATTTTGTAATTCTTCAAATAAAATTAAAGTAGCTAGAGCAGAACTTCACTTTTGGGAAGAACCTTGTATTTCCGGTGAATCTGGTTCTGGTACTGTTTTCTTTTCTAATTGTAATTTAAGATGTGTTTTTTGCCAAAACTATGAAATTTCAAGTGATGGAAATGGAAAAGAAATTGATATCACTAGACTTAGTGATATTTTTATTGAGCTTCAAGAAAAGGGAGCTAATAATATTAATTTAGTTACCCCGACTCACTATGTACCACAAATAATAGAAGCTTTAAAAATTTCAAAGAAAAATGGATTAAATATTCCTATTGTATATAATACAAATGGCTTTGATTCCTTAGAGACTATAAAATCTCTGAAAGGATATATAGATGTATATTTACCTGATTTTAAATATTTTAACCATAAATATTCTTTAAAATATTCAAATGCTAATGATTATTCATATAATGTTTTATCTATTATAAAAGAAATGGTTTCTCAAGTCGGAGAGCCTACCTTTGATGATAATGGAATTATTACAAAAGGTGTAATAGTACGTCATTTAATGTTACCTGGATTATTATTCGATTCTAAAAAAGTTATTGATAGTCTTTATAATACATTTGGAGATAAAATTTATATTTCTATAATGAATCAATATACACCAATGTACAAGTCCTGTAATTATCCTGAAATTAATAAAAGCCTTAATCCTAAACATTATGATTCCTTAGTTAATTATGCTGTAGATATAGGCGTTACAAAGGGATTTATTCAAGATACAGGAACTAACTCTAAAGCCTTTGTTCCTTCCTTTAAAAATGAAGGTGTTTAAAATAAGCTATGGCTAAAAAGTCATAGCCTTTTTTTCTTATAAAATAAAAAGAGATAGATATCTACCTCTTTTTTTAACCTTAATATAATGGATATTTATCACATAAGTTCTTAACTCTTATTTTTATATTAGTTAAGTCCTCTTCTCTTACAGAAATTACATCATTAATTATACTAGCAATTTCCTTCATATCCTCTGTATTAAATCCTCTAGTTGTAACAGCAGCAGTTCCTATTCTTATTCCTGAAGTTACAAAAGGACTTCTAGTTTCATTAGGCACAGTATTTTTATTAACTGTTATTCCTATACTATCTAATAATATTTCAGCATCCTTACCTGTAATATCCTTATTAGTTAAATCAACTAATATTAAATGATTGTCTGTTCCACCAGAAACTATTTTAAATCCATAACTTATTAATGAATTTGCAAGTTCCTTACAGTTAAGAACTACATTTTCCATATAACCTTTATAGCTTGGGTCTAACGCTTCTTTAAAGCATACTGCCTTGGCTGCAATTGTATGCATTAAAGGTCCACCTTGAATTCCAGGGAAGATGTTTTTATCTAATACCTTAGCGTATTTATCTTTACATAATATTAATCCACCTCTTGGTCCACGAAGAGTCTTATGAGTTGTAGATGTAACAAAATCTGCATATGGAACTGGTGAAGGATGTACTCCTGCTGCAACTAATCCAGCAATATGAGCCATATCAACCATAAATAAAGCTCCAACTTCATCACATATGTCTTTAAACTTTTTAAAATCTATTTCTCTAGCATATGCACTTGCCCCTGCTACTATTAATTTTGGTTTATTTTCAATAGCTAATCTTCTTACTACATCATAATCAATTTCTTCTGTTACCTTGTCAACTCCATATGAAACAAAGTTAAAAAGCTTACCTGAAAAGTTAACTGGTGAACCATGAGTTAAATGTCCTCCATGGCTTAAATCCATTCCTAAAACAGTATCTCCAGGCTCTAAAATTGAAAAATAAACAGCCATATTTGCTTGTGAACCTGAATGTGGTTGAACATTAGCATGTTCTGCACCAAATAACTCCTTTGCCCTATCACGTGCTATATCTTCAATTTTGTCAACTACGTGACATCCACCATAATATCTTTTATTAGGATATCCTTCAGCATACTTATTAGTTAAGTATGATCCCATAGCTTCCATAACTGCTTCTGAAGCAAAGTTTTCTGAAGCTATAAGCTCTATTCCATTTCTTTGTCTTTCTAGCTCTTTTTCCATTAAGCTATAAACTAATTCATCTTCTTTTAATAATTTATTAAAATCCATATTTATCACCCCAAAGTCCTTTTTTATCAATTATAATGTTAATTCATTTATTAATCAACAATATTATTTAATTATAATTAGCTTTTAGTAATACTTTATAAATTAAGGTGTTATTCTATTTAATATATTTTCTTTAATTTTAATTTAGTATTTTATTTACATTAGTGTGTAATAATAAATTATAAATATTTTTTAGGAGAGACATTATGGATATGGATGAATTACTTCATGTTGCTACTTTTGCTGGCAAAATAATGCTAGAAAGTGGTGCTGAAACCTATAGAGCAGAAGAAATTATTTGGCGTATATGCAAAATTTATGGTGCTGAAGAGGCAGATAGCTTTGTTACTACTACTGGAATCATGGTTTCTATTTATGATGCTGGAAAAACTTATTCACTAATAAAAAGAGTTTCTGTTAGAACAGTTGATTTAGATAAAGTTGATAAGGTTAATGACTTATCAAGAAATATTCTTTCTAAAAATCTATCAATTTCTGATTTAAAAAAGGAGCTTTTAATTATAAATAATGGAAATAGATATAGTATAACTACTAATGTTTTAATTTCAGCCTTAGGTGCCTTTTGCTTTGTTTTTCTTTTTGATGGAGCAATTAAAGATGCAATTTCTGCTTTCTTTATAGGTATTGTAATTAAAATAACCTCTATTAAATTTTCAAATCTTAATATAAATACTTTTTTTATAAATAGTATTTGTGCAGGTATTGCTGCTATAATGGCAATATTTTTTACCAGTTTAGGAATAGCTACAAATTTAGATAAGACAATAATCGGTTCTATTATGCTTTTAGTCCCTGGATTATCTATTACAAATGCCATTAGAGATACTATTTCAGGCGACTTATTAGCAGGACTAACTAGAGCTGCTGAAGCATTTCTTGTTGCAATTTCTATTGCAGTAGGAACTGGAGCAGTTTTAAGCTTTTGGATAAGTAACTTCGGAGGTATATAAAATGATTATTCAAACTTTCATAGCCTTTATTGCAACATTAGGATTTGGAATACTTTTCAACATAAAAGGTAAAAATCTTTTCTTCGCTGCCTTTGGAGGTGCTTTAAGCTGGTTTATTTACTTATTATGTTTAGAACTAAAATTCACAACTATTTCTTCACTTTTTATATCTTCATTAATATTTAGTGCTTATTCTGAAATTTTTGCTCGTGTTTTAAAAACCCCCGTAACTACATTAGTTATTTGTGCCCTTATTCCTTTAGTTCCTGGTGGAGGAATGTATTACACCATGTATGAAGCTATTACTGGTAATATAAATCAATCTCTAGAAACAGGATTAACTACCCTTGCTAGCGCTGGAACATTAGCCCTTGGTGTAATTTTTGTTTCTACATCTACAAGGCTTATAATGTCTGCTAAAAGAAGAAGAGAAAGAAAGAACTTTGCTCAAAATACATAAGTACCTACAAATAAATTTGTAGGTACTTATTATAGTTATTTAAATAAATTAAAAACTCCTAATCCATATAAGAATATTATTAAAATTGCAAATGGTGCTAAATACTTAACTGAAAATGAATATAAACCTTGAAGTCTAAATGTAAACTTACCATCACTTGAAATTTCTTTAGCTGCATTTTTAGTTCCCCATACCCATGCAACAAATAAGCATATTAATACTCCACCAATTGGAAGTAAAATTTGTCCTGTTACAAAATCAAGAGTATCAAATATTCCTCTATCACCTAAAAGTTTAATATCTGATAAAACTCCAAATGATAGTATACTAGGAATTGATAATGCAAATAATGCTGTTGTAATAATTGCTATTGTTTTCTTTCTACTTAACTTAAACTGTTCTGATACAAATGTAACTGAAGTTTCCATTAATGATACAGTTGATGTTAAAGCAGCTATAGCTATTAATACAAAGAATAATATTTCAAAAAATTGACCAAACGGCATTGCTTTAAATACTGTTGGTAATGTTATAAATAAAAGTCCTGGTCCTGCTGTTGGCTCTAATCCATAAGCAAAAACTGCTGGGAATATTACGACACCTGCCATTAATGCAATTACTGTATCTGCAATAGCAACTTGATAAGATAATGAAACTAAGTTTTCACTTTTCTTTGTATATCCACCAAAAGTAAGTATAATCCCCATACCTAAACTAAGTGTATAAAAAGCATGTCCTAATGCTTCTAAAACTCCATGAACTGAAAGCTTACTAAAATCAGGCTTAAATAAAAACTCAAGACCTGCTGATGCTCCAGGTAATGTAACTGATCTAATTATTAAAATTACTATAAGTCCTAATAATAAAGGCATTGCTATTTTACTAAACTTTTCTATACCTGATTTAATTCCAAAGAAAACTATTACTGCTGTAATTACTAATACTAAAAGAGTCATTAATACTGGCTCTACAGGACTAGCTGCTAAAGAATTAAAATAATCACTAAATCCATCTGCTGGAACTCCCTTTAATGCACCTGTGGCTGACTTGAATATATATGAGAATACCCATCCAGCAATCATAGCATAAAATGAAAGAATTATAAATGCTGTTGCTGTTGCTAAGTATCCAGTCCAATGCCACTTTGTTTTTGGAGCAATCTTCTTAAAACTTTCTATTGCATTAGTTTGATATTTTCTTCCAATGGCAAATTCTGATAACATAACAGGAATACCTATTAAAAAGATACAAATTAAATATACAATAATAAATGCTGCCCCTCCGTTTTGTCCAGTTATGTAAGGAAACTTCCATATATTTCCCAATCCTATAGCCGAACCTGCTGCGGCTGCAAGAATCCCTAATCTCGAACTAAAATTTTCTCTACTCATGTTAAATCCCCCTTTTTCTTAACGATTATCATTATAGTATCTATATTAATTTATTATTTGTATTTTGTCAATTAATTGAGATATTTATTGTTTGTTTGATATTAATATATCTCTTTTATTGATATTTAATCAATTTGATCAATGTATTTACATTTGAAAATATTAACTTGTTAAATTTAGGTATTTGTATATAATAAAAAAGATATAGAACTAATAAGCAATTATACTTATTTTCCTATATCTTTTTTGCTTCTATTTTACAACAAATACATTTACTTAACAAAAGTGTTTATTGTTTTAATTAATCTTTTTAAATTTTCTTGTTGTTGAGTATCTTCTTCTATTCCTAGACAATTATTAGCATAATGCTCTATTGTTAATCCTCCAACTTTATTAATTGCAGATCTTATTGCAGATATTTGGACAAGTATATCTCCACAACATACGTTTTTTTCCATCATTCCTTGAATTCCTTTTACTTGACCTTCAATCCTTTTTAACCTATTTATTATATCTTTTCTTAATTTTTCATTTTCTTCGTACAAATTAAATTCCTCCAGTTTTTAGATACCTCTATATGGTATATATTCTACATTCTTATCTATTAATATTCAATAAATATATTAACTTATTTTATTAATTAAACGTTTGATAATGTTTACTAAATAATGTATTATTAATAATAACACTTATTAGGAGGTAATAATTATGATAAATTTTTCATTTAAAAATAGTACTGAAATTATTTTCGGTAAAGATACTGAAAAGCAAATTGGAAAAGAAGTTAAAAAATATGCAGATAAAATCCTTTTACATTACGGTGGAGGAAGTATTAAAGCTAACGGATTATATGATACTATAATAAATTCATTAAAAGAATCAAACATAGAAGTTATAGAACTTTCAGGTGTAAAACCAAATCCTAGAGTTTCATTAGTTAGAGAAGGAATTAAAGCTTGTAGAGAACATAATATTGACTTTATTCTTGCAGTTGGTGGTGGTAGTGTTATTGACTCTGCTAAAGCTATATCAGCTGGAGTAAACTATGATGGTGATGTATGGGACTTATTCCTAGGTGCTCCTATAAATCACAAATGCGTTAAGCTTGCAACTATATTAACTATTCCTGCTGCTGGAAGTGAAACTAGTGCTGGAACTGTAATTACAAATGAAGATGGTTTATATAAAAAGAGTACAGGCCATCCTGACCTTAGACCAATATTCTCAATTATGAACCCTGAATTAACTTATTCTCTTCCTAAGTATCAAACTGCTTGTGGTGTAGCGGATATGCTTGCTCATGTTATGGAAAGATACTTTACTAATGAATCAAACGTTGATTTAACAGATAGACTTTGTGAAGGAACAATGAAATCAATTATTGAAAATGGTTTAAAGGTTATTAATAATCCAAAAGATTATGATTTAAGATCAGAAATAATGCTTGCTGGTATGGTTGCACATAATGATTCTTTAAGTATGGGAAGAATTGGTGACTGGGCAAGTCACGATATAGAACATGAATTAAGCGGTATTTATGATATTGCTCATGGAGCTGGTTTATCAATTATATTCCCTGCTTGGATGAAATATGTTTATAATCATGACT
>NZ_JBOFYU010000107.1:0-6576 GCF_051654825.1 Clostridium sp. | reverse complement strand
TTTTTTCTATTCCAATTATTATAAAAGAAGAAAAGCAACATTTACTAGGCTATTATAAAAATGTTTTATTTGTATTTTTAGCAATACTACTTGTGCTTTTTATTTCATTTTTTAATCCTAGCGCTTCTACAGATGGAGTGCATTATTCTTTAAATAATTTTTCTCTTCCACTTGCTATTTATGTTTTCTTTTGTGGAATGATTGCTATTTCAGCTATGGTTTTACCTGGTATATCCGGTTCTACCTTACTTCTTATATTTGGCTTATATGGGCCAATTATTAATGCTCTTAAGGAAACCTTAACCTTTAACTTTAGCTATTTACCTATATTAATAGTCTTTGGTTTAGGTGTATTAAGTGGAATCTTTATTTCTATTAGATTAATAAAATGGCTCTTGACTAATTATAGATCTAAAATGATTTATCTTATATTAGGATTAATGATAGGATCAATTTATGCAGTATTTATAGGACCTACTACCTTAGATATTCCAAAGCCTGCAATGAATTTAGAAAGCTTTAATTTTATATTCTTTGCAATAGGAGGTTCCTTAATTTACGGATTAAATTTAATTTCTAATAGATTTAAATAAAAAAAATAGCTTAATCGTATTTGATTAAGCTATTTTTTATTTATAAGTAAAACTATCCTATAAATGGATTAAAGAATCTACTACCATTATTTTTTGTCATTAATAGTGATATTATAAATATTGCAATAACTATTATTATTGCTATGTAATCATTTCTTTTAAATTCTCTTGAATTATACCAAGTTCTCTTTTTCTTATTACCAAAGGCTCTAAGCTCCATTGCAGAACTAATAATATCAATTCTATCTAAGCTCGAAAATATCAATGGCATAAGAACACTTGCAGAGTTTTTTATTCTTTTTCCGATCTTTTCCTTTTTAGACATATCTATTCCTCTTGCTTGTTGTGCAAAGGAAATATCTACATAATCTCTTTGTATATCTGGTATATATCTTAAAGCTATAGAAACTGAGTAAGCAATTTTATAGCTCACACCTATTCTATTTAATGAAGATGCAAATTCACTTGGCTCTGTAGTTGATATAAATAATAAAGCCATTGGAATTACAGAGAAATATTTTATAGTTACATTAAATTGATAAAATAATTGCTCTACTGTAACTGTATATGGACCAGCTATATGGAATAAATCATGTCTAGTACCATATATACCTACTCCTTCATAAGGTGAAAAAATAAAAATTGCTATATTATTTAGTAATAAGAAAAATAATATAAAGTATAAAACAAATGATATATCTTTAAACTTTATTTTTGATATTTTAAATACTACTAAGCTAAATATAAACATTCCAATTAATATTCTAGTATCATATGTTAACATAGATGCTAAAGTCCACATCATAAAGAAAATAAACTTTGTGGCTCCAGTTAATTTATGAATTGGAGAATCTTCATTTATGTATCCTAACATGTTTTCACTCATTAGCTTCTCATCCCCCTATCATAATCTATAAACTTTTTAACAAAATCTCTTGGATTACTTATTCCTGATTTTAAAGCTAATTCATAAAGAGAGGTTTCTTTAAGACTTGCAGCCTTAATTAACGCTTCATCTGTTAATATGTTTACAGATGTATCTTCACCTATTTTTTCTCCATTAGATAGAACTATTGCTTTTTTTGTATATTCAAGCATTAAGTGCATATCATGAGTAACCATTATTATTGTTACACCTTTTCTATTTAAATGAAGTAAAAATTCCATTATTTCATTATAATGCTTAAAATCTTGACCTGCCGTAGGCTCATCTAAGATTATTAACTCTGGATTTAATGCTAATATTGCAGCTATTGTAACACGCTTTTTTTGTCCATAGCTTAATGCTGATATTGGCCAATTTCTATATTCATATAATCCACAAACCTTTAAGGTATCGTAAACTCTTTCTTTTATTTCATTTTCACTTACGCCTCTTACCTTTAGGCCTAATGCTACTTCATCATAAATCATAGTTTTTGATATCATTTGATTTGGATTTTGCATTATCATTCCAATAAATTCAGCTCTTTCTTTTATTGTATCATCTGCAATATCTCTTCCTTTAAATAATATCCTTCCCTTTGTAGGCTTATAAAAACCGCATACAAGCTTAGTTATAGTTGATTTTCCAGCACCATTTTTTCCAACTATACTAATCATATCACCTTTATTTACTTTAAAGCTTACATTATTTAATATGGTATTTCTTGAATTATAAGCAAATGAAACATTTTCAAGCTCAAGTAAAGCTTCTTTATCTTCTATTTCATTTTCATCTTTTTTACTTTCATACCACTTATTTAACTCTTCCTTACAAGCATTAACATCTAAAGTATTTATACTTCCTGGATTCATCGCTTCTGTAACTTCACATCCGGCATATTTTAAAGCAGTTATATATAATGGTTCTCTTATTCCATTTTCCTTAAGAGTGTTAGATGATAATAATTTATTTGGAGTAGTATCTGCTACTATTTCCCCCTCATTCATTACTATAATTCTATCTACTTCTTTATATAAAACATCTTCTAATCTATGTTCTACTATTATTATAGTCTTATGATTTTCCTTTTGTATCTTATCAATTAATTCTATTGATGACTTCCCTGCTGCTGGATCTAAGCTAGCAAGAGGCTCATCAAATAAAAGTATTTCTACATCATCAACTATAGTACCTGCTAAGGTTACCCTTTGCTTTTGACCACCTGATAATCTATGAGGTGCCATATCTATTTGATTATGTATATCAACTATTTCAGCAACTCTTTTTACTGCTTCTATCATCTTTGGTCTTTCAACACAAGCATTCTCAAGCTTAAAGGCAATATCTTCGCCTACTGTTAATCCTATAAATTGGCTATCAGGATCTTGAAGAACAGTCCCTACTGATTTAGATATTTCAAATATACTCATATCCTTAGTTTCTTTTCCATTTATCTTTAAACTTCCTGAAATTTCTGCTTCATATGAAAAAGGTATAAGTCCATTTATGCAATGAGCTAATGTACTTTTTCCTGAACCTGATGGTCCTACTATAAGGATTTTTTCACCCTTATTGATTTTAAGGTTTATATTTTTTAAAGTTTTTTCTTTTTGCACTACATATTGTACAGAAAAATCTTTAAACTCTATAACTGCTTTACTCATCATATCCTCCTGTCTTAATAAACTAAAGCTTTATATTTTCTATAAGTAAAAGCTTTAACTAATATTATATTTAAAACAACTTCAAAGAATAAAAAACCGGAGAAAATTTAAGTCTCCGGCATATTCATATTTAGTAAGCTCTTTTATAATTCCTTTTCTAAGCTTCCTCTTTTTGTTCTAGTTTTAGCATAATTGCTAATTAATAAAGTTCCTAAAACACCTACCGTTACCATGTTAGATATTCCACCTATAGCACCTTGCAGGAACACCTTATTTGCAGGTTCTGCATAAATTACTATATCTAATGTAGGAGCTACTACAAACCAAGCTAAAATATTAGCTATAATTTGAACAATGTTAAATTTAATAATTTCTTTTTTCTCAAATATACCTTGGTTAATCTTGATTCTATAAAAACAAATTCCTATAACTAATCCTACTACACCAGATGCAATAACCCAGCTAAGCCATGGTGAACCGTAAAACACTATATCCTTTAGTGCATGTCCTATAAACCCTACTAATGCTCCTGCAAAAGGACCATATAGCAATGCCATTAAAGCTAAGAATGCATATGCAGTTTCTATATTAGTATTTGGAATTCCAGATGGAATAGAACCAAATCTCCCTAAAATCATAAATACAGCTGCTCCAATTCCTATTGCAACAATTGTTTTAATTGATAATTTTTTATGTTTCATTATTTAAACTCCATATTATGTAATATTATCTTAATTATTTTTCTTTTAAATACATTCATATTTAAATATAGGACTATTTTGTCGAATTGTCAACTAGAATGATTTTCTATAGATATAAAAAATGGTGCTACAGTTATTTTTTGTACCACCACTTTATTTATACTATTTGTTATATTTTTTTATAGCTTCTATTAATTTTTCTATATCACTAAGATTTATATCACCTATATTCCCTATTCTGAATGTATCTGCATCTGATAGCTTCCCAGGGTAAATTACAAATCCCTCATTCTTTAAGAACTTATAAAATTCATTAAAGGAGAATTCCTTTCCTTCTGGATATAAGAAGGTTGTTATTATAGGTGAATGTAATTCTTCCTTTACATAAGAATTAAATCCTAGCTCCTTTAGTCCCTTAACTAATGTTTTTTGCATTGAATTATATCTATTATATCTTTTTTCTACTCCGCCTTCATCCTCTAATTCATTAAGTGCTTCATAAAATGCTCTTACAGTATGTGTAGGTGATGTAAATCTCCATTTCCCTTTTGATTTTTCCATTGTATCCCATTGATCAAATAAATCTAATGACACTGAACGAGCAATTCCTTTTGTATTAATTAAATTTTCTCTATTTGCAATAATGAATCCAAATCCTGGCACACCTTGGATACATTTATTTGCAGAAGAAATTAAGTAATCAATTCCTAACTTTTCTATTTCTATTTTAATTCCACCAAATGAACTCATTGCATCAACTATTAAAGTTTTATTATGATTTCTCACTACATTACATAGCTCTTCTAATGGATTTAATATTCCTGTTGTAGTTTCACAATGTACAAAGGCTACATGTGTAATGTCTCCATCTTGTTTTAATAAATTATCTACTTCTTCAGGATTTATACATTCTCCCTCTTCATAAAATATAGTTACATTATTTATCTTAAGTCTAGATGCTATTTCACCAATTCTTTTTCCATAAGCTCCATTAATTAATACTAAAAGCTTGTCTTTTTCTCCTATTGTACTTCCTATAACAGATTCAACTGAAAAGCTTCCACTTCCTTGCATTAATACTGTAGTATATTTTTCATTTGAACATCTTGCATGACTAAGTAACTTAGCTCTTATGTCTTGTACCATTTCATTATAGTCTGTATCCCAGGTGCACCAATCCTTTAATAATGCTTCTCTTACCCTTTTACTTGTTGATAATGGTCCTGGAGTTAATAATATATATTCGTTATCTGGAATTAATGTATTCATAATTAAATTTCTCCTTTATTATATACTTTAAAATTTTATTTAAATTATGGATTTACTCCATCCTCTAGTTTTCTATTTATATCTTCTATAACATCTATTAAGCCACTCATATCATCTATTACATAATGAGCTCCTGCAGCAAATAACTTCTTTCTTACTTCTTCCATTTTATTTTCAAGTAAGTCTTTATCCATATTTTTCACTTCTTCTAATGTTAATCCTAACTCTGAACTTCCAAGTACTAACCCTACAGCCCACGTCCCTGCATTTACACCCTCTTGCATATCAACTACTGTATCTCCAACTTTTACCAAAGATTTTTGTGGATATATATTTAAGGCTCTTGCATTTTCATACATCATATACGGGTATGGTCTTCCATATCCTAATTGGTCTGATGCTATGCAAAAGTCTGGACTATATCCTTTTTCTTTTGCTATAGGAAGTATTACATCCATCATTTCCTTTGTGTAGCCAGTTGTTGATCCTATTTTAATTTCTTTAGCTCTTAATTCACTTATTGTATCTAATACATATGGATTTAAATCAACATAATCCTTTAATGTTTTAAATAAGACATCTTCAAATCCCTTGTATAACTTATTTACATCTTCTTCATTTGACTCTCTATTAAATAATTTATAAAACCTTTCTTTAACTGAATTCATTTCAAGTATAGCTCTTGTATGATCAATTTTAAGTTTTCCCATTGGCTCTCTTGCTTCTTCTATTGTCAAATCTATTCCTATTTCTTTAAAGGCATCCATAAATGCACCTACTGGTGAAAAACACCCATAATCCATTGTTGTTCCTGCCCAATCAAAAATTACTCCCTGTATTTTCATAATTATCCTCCTAAATTAAGCATAAATTCTTTTTTTGTCATTTAATTTCTTTTTTATAAATTCATAAATTAACTTAACTATTATATTAGTTATTACAATCATAACTGCTAATGCAGCAGCCTCAGCTGTGTTTCCTTTGTCATCTAACTGAACTATAGAAATTGAAGCAACCTTTAAGTTTGCTGTATATATAAATATCAATGCTGATACTGTAACCATTGAGTTTAAGAAAAAGTACATAAAGTTTTCTAATACAGCTGGCATACAAAGTGGTAAGGTTACATTTTTAAATAATGAGAATCCACTTACCCCTAAAGACTGAGCCACTAAATCAAGCTCCTTGTCCACCTTTTTAATAGCTGATGTTGCTGTAATAAATGTAACCGAGTAAAAATGTACTATATTACAAAATACCATTAAAAACATACTTCCATATAAAACATTAAAATAATTTAATACATAAACTTTATTTCCAAAGTTAAACTCTGGAGTATTAAAGAAAAATACATATGAAATCCCTAATACTAATCCTGGAAGAGCCATTGGTAATATACTTAAGAAATTAGCAAATCCCTTTAT
>NZ_JBOFYU010000106.1:0-3371 GCF_051654825.1 Clostridium sp. | reverse complement strand
AAAATATAAGCTTCTACACTAAAAAAGATGATGATTTAATACTTGACGAACAGATTGCACACTTCTTTTTAGATGTGCCAGTAGCTATTTATGAAAATAACAACAATCGTTACGGTGACTTTGAAAAGGTAAAAGATTTAATAGATGCTTACGACAAAACTCAATCTGATAGTGCTAATGATTTTGAAATGTTTACTCATGCTTACTTAGTTGTAAGTGGATATTTGATAGATGAACAAGACGCTAACAATATAGAGAATCAGAATGTTATAAACTTCCAAAGCGGAGACGGTAAAGCAGAATATTTAATCAAGAATATACAAGATAGTGCCTTAGAAAACTATAAGAATAGGCTAGATAATGACATTCACAAGCATTCTAAGATACCTAACTTATCTGACAAGGAATTTAGTAGCAATAGTAGCGGTGTAAGCCTTAAATATAAGCTTATGGGACTTGAAAATGTTACTGGAATTAAAGAAGCTAAGTTTAGAAAAGGTTTAATGAGAAGAATAGAGTTAATGTGTAACATATTAAAGATTAAGACTAATCAAGATATGGCTTATACTGATATTCAACCTATATTTACAAGGAATAAGCCGTTTAATGACGTTGAATTAGCCGATACTATGCAAAAGTTAACGGGCATATTGTCTGATGAAACTATATTAGCTATGTCGCCTTATGTTGATGATGTGCAAGCGGAGATGGAACGTAAAATAAACGAACAAAATCAAGCTTATCAAGATAATTATTCGTCTTTAGAAGGTGAGATAGTTGAGTAAAAACAATATAGATTACTGGAAAAAAAGAGAGGAATATAAGCTAAAAAAAGGATTAAAAGAAGTAAATAAGATTGAAAAAGAAATAGTTAAGATTTATAAATCTGCTATGGATGATATACATAAAGAAATACTTAGCTTCTACAATAAATACGCTACAGATAACAATTTAGAGTACAAAGAAGCTTGTAAGCTACTTAGAGGTAGCGAGTATAAACAATTTAGAATGGATTTAAAGGATTATATAGCATTAATTGACAATGAGGATATTTTACTCGAATTGAATACATTATCTAAAAAGGCTTCTATTTCGCGTCTCGAAGATTTATTATACCAATGTAGTAAATACATCAATGGAGTATATACAACGTCTGAGAAGAGGCTTCAAATGTGTTACAGTGGCACTGTGAAAGACAACTTCTACCAATCAATGTATGATATTCATAAATCAATAGGGGTTGGTGCTTCTTTTAGTCATTTAGATAACAAGATGATTGAAGATATTCTTAGGTACCCTTGGAGTGGTAAGAATTTTAGTCAAGCGTTATGGGATAACCGTGCTAAGTTAAATCAAGAATTGAAAGTTACTCTTACTAAAGGAATTATACAGGGTAAAAGTATTAAGGATATGGCTAAAGACTTAAATAAGTCAATGGATACTAATTTGTATTACTGTAAAAGAATAGTACATACGGAACACGCTTATTTTATGGAACAAGCTTCTAAATTAGCATATAAAGAAACTGGAATAGAACAATATCAGTATTTAGCAACGCTTGATTCTCGTACTAGTAAAGCGTGTCAAAGTTTAGATTTGAAAATATTTAAAACGCAGGAGGCTTTGGTGGGTGTTAATTACCCACCTCTGTGACCTACATCCAAATTGTAGAAGTTCAACCTTGCCTTACTTTGATGATGATGAAATAACAACTCGATTTGCTAGAGATATGAATGGTAAGCCTATAGAAGTTGATTCAAATATGACTTACGAAATGTGGGCGAAAAAGTTCAAAGTTAAGTAGTCCCTAAAAAATCATATACAAAAGTTATATACATTATATACGACTAGTAATTGCAATGGTTTGAGGGGTGTTTTTTAGCTATTTTTTTTAAATGAAAAAAGTCAAATTATATACATCCTGTAATTAAGTGATTTCAATGCTTTCAGATATATAATATATATATAATATTATAATTGTATATAATGTATATAATATAATTCTCTGACTATAGCCTTTTTACGTGAGGTGGATTTTATACTATTAAATATATATAAATAGTATAGTTTATCGAAAAAGCTATATACATTATATACATTATATGACAACTTCAAAATGCATGGGTGAACATATTGGAAATGCTACATAGTTTTGTATATAATTAAATTTTGAAATTAGTAACATTCATTGCCTTTAGGCAATACATTATATACACATGGTATTAGAATAAAATATTTGTATAGGATTGTGTATAAATATTATTGATTTTCGCATAAAGTAGATTTACAATATATACATGAATTTGAAGCGAGGTGTATATATGAATTTATTAGAGAAAATCGAATATTTAGAGGACAGTATAGAGTCAATGGAACTTGAAATAATTAAAAAAAAGAGAGTGCTTAGGGAATTGTTAAATGGTGCTAATAGTCATTGCCTTAAATTAGTATCAATTAATGATAGAGTTACCGACAGTAAGAATGTTGCAAGTAAGTTTTTAAATGTTTTGCATGATAGAATGTATGAAGATGTGAATGTTAAGGTTGATGTAGATACAAATAGTATTTATGTTAAAATGAATGATTTTGTTTCAAGTAATTTTGGAAACTTGAAAGCTAAATCTGTAATATCTAATCTTAAAAGCATAGGAATTGTAAACGGTGAACATAAAGAATATTATATAAGCACTAGAATTAATGGTAAAAGCGTGAAGTGTATTAAAATGGATTTAAATAGAGTTATGTATTTTGTAGAGGAGCAATAAGCTTCTCTTTTTTTATGGGGTTTTACTTGTTACCCCTTAAAGAAACATGGTTTATAAACTATATTTCAAGTTCGACGGAACTAAAACGGTAGGAGATTTGAAAAATGGATACAACAACAAACGTTAACGTGAATGAAGATGTAGTAGTAGAAGGTGGAGCTACTCCTACAAATGATAATGTAGTACAAGAGGAAAAAACTTTTACTCAAGAAGATTTAGATAAGATATTAGCTAAAAAATTTGCACAATGGGAACGTAAGGCGGAACAAAGGGCAAACGATAAGGCCAAAGAGGTCGAAGAAGCTGAAAAACTAAAGCGTATGAGTGAAACGGAAAGACAACAAGCAGAAATGAAGAAGCAACTTGAAGAATATAACAAGATGAAGTCTGAAATGGCTAGAGAAAAGTTATCTAATCAAGTTGTAAAGGAATTAGCTTCTAGGAATTTACCTTGCGAATACTCAGAATATGTAATGGTAGAGGGAGATGCAGAAGCTACAATGGAAAGATTATCTACATTTGCAGAAAAGTACAATGCGGATATACAGAAAGAAGTAGATAGGCTAGTCAATGAGAGATTAAGAGGTAAAGCACCTGCTACGTCTA
>NZ_JBOFYU010000105.1:0-5151 GCF_051654825.1 Clostridium sp. | reverse complement strand
TCTTGAACATTAACTTTAGTTTTAAAATTAATTAAGCCAAGTTTATCTAAATCAATTTTAAAATCATTATCTTCTAAGGCATCTGTAAACTCACTAATAAATTGTTCAAAAAGCAATTTTCCATCTAATAGAGAGTTATCAGAAGATTTATCCTGTGTTGAATTTGGATTTAAAAGCAAACTTGATAAATCCTGTATTTGATAAGCTTTATTTTGTATTATTTCAATATAGCTATTTAGTTTTTCAGGGCTATTATATTTTTTATCTTTTATAAAATCTGAATAAGATATAATTGCTGTAAGCGGTGTTCTAATATCATGAGATAGTGAGCGAATTAACTCATCTTTTTCTTTTTTTAAACGCTCTTCATTTTCCCTATAGTTTTTAAGAGCCATAGAAAAGCTATTAATTGTATCAGCAAGGTCTGTAAGTTCATCATTTCCTATACTATCTATTTTAAATGATAGGTCACCTTCTTTTAATATTTGTATAGCATTAGTTATGGACAAAATATAGGAAATCTTTTGTCCTAAGAAAAGCAAAAAGAATGTAAAAAATATAATTATTGTAGCCAAAATACAAATTAGCTGTAGCCAATATAAGAATTCAGGGTCTGATATAGTAGAAGAATCATAGAATCCATTTTCAATAGCTTTTTCCCCTATAGAAATAGAAATAAAATATAAAAAGCAAAAGCTGAAACTAGCTATAACTATAGAGGTAATTAAATATCCTATAAGCTCTAAGGCTAACTTTGGAAAGTTAAATTTTTTAGTCAATGTAGTATCCCTTTCCCCAAGCTGTTTTTATATATTTTGGATTTCTTGTATCAGCTTCTAGTTTTTTTCTAAGATTCTTTACATGAACCATTACAGCACTATCGCAAACTGCCTCTTCTTCCCAGACACTATTATAAATATTTTCTATAGAGAATATCTTTTTACGATTTGTAATTAATAATTCTAAAATTTTATATTCTGTATGAGTAAGAGGAATAGTTTTTCCATCACAAGATACAGTTTGTGTTTCTAAATCAACATTTAATCCTTGTAGCTCTATTTTTGATTTGTGCATTATAGTATTGGGCTGATAAATATGATAACGTCTAATTAATGACTTAGCTTTTAGTAGTAATTCAGAATGTGAAAAAGGCTTTACCATATAATCGTCTGCACCAGTAGAGTATCCAATTGTCTTATCTGAATCTTGAGAATATGCAGTTAGAAATAAAATAGGAACAAATGATTTTTTTCTAATTTCTGAACTTGCAATAAATCCTGATTTTTTAGGCATATCTACATCTAGTATAACAAGATCTATTGAATCATCTACCTTTTTAACAGCTTCATTACCATCTTCAGCAGTAACAACACAGTAACCTTCTCCTGTAAATAATATTTCAAGTATTTGTCTAATATAAACATCGTCATCAGCAACTAAAATTTTAGTTTGGTTTTTTGATTTCATCATTACCCTCCTTATTTATCAAGTGTTATGAAAATTTATCATTAAGTCATTTATTTTTAAAAGTTTTTACATAATATATTATACTAAAATCATTATCGCAAATAAAGAATGAACAATAGGTATTAAAAGTTGCTTGTATATGTAAATAAGTTATTATAATAAATAAATTAGATTTTTAGTTTTAGCAGTAATTATAAATATGCTAAGACTATTTTTTGCAAAAAAGATAAAATTTAATGGTAAATATAGTAATAATATGGTGATAAAACTTTACTAAATTTTGTTGAAATGTTATTATTATACAGAAGAGTAATTTATAGGAGGGGAAAGTATGAGACCGTTTTACAAGAAAAGTTCCTCATTACTTATGGCGTTAGCTTTTGCATTTAGTTTAACACCTACTACAGTACATGCAGGAACACAAGACACGTCTGAGCTAGAAACAGTTTATGCTGGATTTATCAAAGATGGAGAACGTTCAACTATTTTTAATCAAAATTGGCGTTTCGTTCAAGGTAATCCATCAGGAGCTGAAAAGGCAGATTTTAATGATTCTTCTTGGAGAACTTTAAATTTACCTCACGATTGGAGTATCGAAGGTGATTTTACAGTTGAAGGAGAAGCAGAAAGTGGATTTTTACTAGGAGGTACTGGATGGTATCGTAAACATTTTGTAGTTCCAGAAAAATTTGATGGTAAAGATTTTACTTTAAATTTTGATGGTGTTTACATGAATGCTGAAGTATATGTAAATGGACAAAGAGTTGGAGAACATAACTATGGTTATACAGCATTTGCATTTGATATTACTGATGCGTTAATTACTGATGGTGTTACTGAAAACGTAATCGCAGTTAAGGTAACTAACACTGTACCAACAAGTAGATGGTATTCAGGAAGTGGGATTTACAGAGACGTAACATTAAGTGTTACAGATACTATTCATGTCGGACATTTAGGAACAACAGTTGCAACTCCAAAGGTTAAAGAGCAACAAGCTGGAAATGTAGATGTAGAAGTAGAAACAGTTGTTGAAAATGAATCACTAGATAGAGCTAGTGTTAAAGTTAAAACTACTGTAGTGAATTCTAATGGTGATGCAGTAAGTGAGCCTGTAGAAGAAGTTAAAACTATAGGTGCTGATAAGAGTGAAACCTTCAAGCAAACAGCTATTGTAAACAAACCAGAATTATGGTCTGTTGATTCACCTAATATGTATCAAGTTAAGAGTGAAGTAATAGTTAATGACCAAGTTGTAGATACTTATTTCACAGACTTTGGATTTAGATATTATAACTTTGATAGAGATACTGGATTCTCATTAAATGGTGAGAATATGAAATTAAAAGGTGTTTGTATGCACCATGATCAAGGATCATTAGGATCAGCTTCATATTATAGAGCTGTTGAGCGTCAAATGGAAATCATGAAGGAAATGGGAGTTAACGCAATCCGTGTTTCTCATAACCCTGCAAGTGATATGTTACTTGAAATTTGTGATCGTTTAGGATTATTAGTAATAAACGAAGCATTTGATACTTGGACAAACCCTAAGAATGGTAATGTGAATGACTTCTCTAAATATTTCAATGAAAAAATAGGAGAAGATAATGAAATTATAAATGGTCATAAAGATATGACTTGGGGAGAATTCGATGCTAGAGCAATGGTTAAAAATTCAAAGAACAGTCCATCAGTTATAATGTGGTCAATTGCAAATGAAATAACTGAAGGAATTAGTGGAAGTGCAGCTAAATACACTGAAATTGCTCAAGATATAGTAACTTGGATACAAGAAGAGGATTCTACAAGACCTGTTACAATAGGTGATAATAGAACTAAAAATGGAGATAGCACAACAGCTGCTATTGCACAAGTAGTTAGTGATAATGGTGGTATAGTAGGATTCAACTATACTAATGCAAATCAATTTGCAAATCAAAGAAATAATCATCCAGATTGGATATTATATGGATCAGAAACTAGTAGTGCTGTTCATAGTAGAGGATATTATAAAACTAAAGGTATAGACTACAATGCTCGTCAAATATCAGAATATGATAATGATTCAAACAAAGTAGGTTGGGGGCATTCAGCTAGTAAAGCATGGTTAGATACTATAAAGTATGATTACAATGCAGGTGAATTTGTATGGACAGGATTTGACTATATTGGTGAACCAACTCCTTGGAATGGAACAGGTTCAGGACAAGTTGGTGGAGGATTAGGGCCAGCACCAAAATCAAGTTACTTTGGTATAGTTGATACAGCTGGTTTTGAAAAAGACATTTACTATTTATATCAAAGCCAATGGAATGATGATGTAAATACATTACATGTTATGCCATCATGGAATAGAGATGATATAGTTATTGAAAATGGAAATGTACAAGTTGATGTATTTACTGATGCTTATAAAGTAGAATTATATTTAAATGATACAAAAATTGGAGAGCAAACTGCAACAGAGCATACAACTCCAGCTGGGTATAAATATAAGACTTTTGGAACAGATAAATTCTATCCAACGTTTAATGTTAAATATGAAGAAGGTACTTTAACAGCTAAGGCTTATGACAAGGCTGGAAATGAAATCACTAATACTCAAGGTAGAAAATCAGTAGTAACTTCAGGTACTGCAACAACAGTTGAATTAAGTGCTGATAATACTACAATCGCTTCAAATGGATATGACTTATCATACATCACTATTGATGTAGTAGATGAAAATGGAAACATTGTTCCAGGTGCATCAAATAGATTAAACTACGAACTTGAAGGAAACGGAAAAATAGTAGGATTAGATAATGGTAATGCTGTAGATACAGATTCTTATAAACCTACTACAGATAAATCAGGTTCAAGAAGTGCATTTAGCGGAAAAGCTTTAGTTATTCTTCAATCAACTAAAGACGCTGGTGAAATGACATTAACAGTTTCAGGGGAAGGAATAGCTCCTCAAACTATTACTGTAAACACTGAAAATAGAGCTGGTGATGATAAATACCTAGAATCTTACGAAATAGCTAAGGAATATTATGTAAGTGTAGGGGATAAGCCAGAATTAGCAAAAACTGTAGAAGGAAAATACAGTGATGGTACAACTAAGACTTTTGATGTTGAGTGGAATGAATATAATGAAGAATCATTAAACACTCCTCAAATATTCAAAGTTACAGGTAAATTAAAAGGAACAGATGTAGCTGTAGGTGTAAATATTCATGTTATTGGTGATGTAGTTGCAATGGAAAACTATTCAACATTCACTTATGCAGGAACTAATCCTACACTTCCAAACACAGTAAAAGGATACTTAGCTGATGGTAGCGAAAGTGAAGAATTTGCTGTAGCATGGAACTTAGAAGGTTTAGATTTCACAGTACCAGGAACAAACGTAACTGTAAATGGTACAGTTGAGTTATTAGGTAAAACTTATCCTGTAGCCGCTCAAGTTCGTGTAACTGAAGCTTTAAAAGCAGCAACTAATCTTGCTATTAATAAAGCAGAAAATAAAGATATTCCAACTTTATCTCAAAGTTGTACTAATATAGCAGATAACTTAGCATCTATTAATAACGGTATTAAAAATAATACTAATGCTAATGAGCGTTGGACAAACTGGGGAGAGCGTTCAGAAGTAGTTAATGGAGAACCTAAAGGAGCTTATGTTCAATTAGATTGGAA
>NZ_JBOFYU010000104.1:0-2541 GCF_051654825.1 Clostridium sp. | reverse complement strand
ATGATGATGGAATAAAGCTGTCTCCCTTATACTTTGGCTCACATTCATAAGCATCAACCTTATCTTTTTCTAATAACTCTTCTACCACATCATCATATCTGTCCTTTACATTTACAACTATTGATGGCACATAAACTGTGTTTTCAGGAATAGTTTGACCATTAAATCTTATTGGCATTAAATAAAGAGGTGAAAGAACCTTCTCCTTACCTAACTCCATAGCCTTTTCTATAGAATCAACTGATGAAAAATCTAATTTCCCCATTTTCCTGTTCCCCCTTGTTTCTAACTAAAATTCTCTTCCACTATAATTATACACTCTTTCCTATAATTTACATATAATTCTTTTCATTCTTTAAAGTTTTAATACATATTTCTAAATAGTTCTGCTACATTTAACATACCATATCCCCACTCAACATTAGGATAAATATCACCAGCTCTTTTACTTACACCTCTTGCAAGATAAGCTTTTATCTTTTTAGAATACATTAATGGGTCATTACCTTCTACAACACCCCATTGCAAAATCATAGCACATACTCCCGCTACTACAGCTGATGATACACTAGTTCCTGAAACTAATTGCTTTTCACCATTATTATTTATGGCTAACATATTAATTCCACCTGCTGCTAAATCTATCTTATTAATAGAATCCTTTAAAGAAGCCATTCCAGAACTATTAACTATGTTATTGTTATTTTGATTATAATTAGCACTCTCTATTGGATTAATATCTTTCTGAAGTGTATATAATCATGGCCGGTTAATATACGTTATAAATGGCATATTTTTTCTTATTATTAACCCATTAATACTCTTTGGTACGCTCATTATTGCATTTTTATCATCTATAACAGTAAAATGTATTTTTTGATTATCAGAATAATCATTTCCTAGCTTTTCTATATATTGAATTAAATAATGATTGTAATTTGTATCAAAAAAGATCGTTTCTCCATTTACCATGATTAATCTCCTTTATATTTTCTGGAATCCTAATAAAAATAGATCTTCTATTTAAATCCCTATAACCTGATAAATTAATTAAGGATATTCCAGTAATAAAATTAAAAATACCATCTAAGCTAAGTTTTCCATATCCCCAACTAGTATTAGGATAAGTGTAATTATTACTTCTTTCTGCTCCATCTACAATATAAGCTCTTAACTTATTACTATTTAAATTAATATCATTTTTATAGTTAAATGCCCAATCAAACATAAGCACAGAAACTCAACATGCAATAGCTGCTGCAACAGACCCTCCTGATGCTGTTATAATTCTTCCTCCAACTGAAGTAGTAAGAATATTAATTCCTGGTGCAACTACATCTGGATTAATTAGCAAACTTCTATCATCACCTTTTCCTGAAGATGAAACTATTGAATCTTATTCAGAGTTATAATATCCAACAGATAATACATAAACTCATCGAACATTTTAATCTTAGGTACTACAAATCCAGATTGTTCACCTGATGGAGATATTATATTAATGGACATTTTATCTGGATACTTAATCCAAATTTTCATGGTTAATTTTCCAATTTCTCGTGGTATTTTTATCTCAACTAAACTTTCATCATTATCTCCAGTTATGATACATCTAAAAATACATTGATTCCTTAAGCTTTACTACTGCAAAAAGGCAATTTTGAGCTATTCCACTATATTTTTTTGAATAACCCTTTCCCCCTATAATTCCAGCTATTTTAGTACCGTGACCATTTAAATCCTTACTTTCAACAATCTTATAAGGATCTTCGACTCTTTGCTTAGCCATTATTGCATTATTAATATCTTCAGAGCTATACACAGTTCCAAATTTAAAGGGTGATAGATTTCCTCCATCCTTTCCATCTATACTTTGGTCCCAAATTGTTAAAATCTTTGTTTTTCCATCTTCAAACATAAAGTCTTCATTTAAATAATCTATTCCAGTATCTAAAAGTCCAACAATTATATCTTGGCCGGATAAGCTTAAGTACGGATTTTCGATTACCTGAGTAATCCCAGATGTAGAGCTTGGATTTACATCCTCTAATACAAACACATTATATTTATCTATATATATTATTGCAGGTACATCATTCTTTAGTTTTTGAATATCTTCATATCTACAAATAACTATAGCTAACTTATCATTAATTATATTTCCAAAAGCATATGAAACATTATTTAATTGCTGTAATATGTCTCCATTATATTGAACAAGAAAACTAAATAGCTCTCCTGAATAATAACCAGAATGATTATACTTTAATTCCATACTCCCTCCTTATGAAATTAACTTCATTTTTTCATTTCATATCAGTATATTCCTCAATAGTAACATTTAATTCTTTTCCTTACTCAAATTTCACAATTTCCTTCTCCCTTTGTGCATTGACTTGTAACACCTCTATAACCTACTACTTTTCATTACGTAGATTGCACATAAAAATAGGTGGGGATGTAACGATGGATATATCCAAACCTCTCACTAAGTAATTCCCACTCTCCCCCATCGTCCAATACCCAAAATATAAACCCTCC
>NZ_JBOFYU010000103.1:0-3799 GCF_051654825.1 Clostridium sp. | reverse complement strand
GAGCTCTTCTTTTCATAAATCATCCCCCCAACTTTTTTACCCTCTTAACTACAGTGTACTACTTTCATACTGCTTTAGTATGTATTTTTCTTACACTTATATGGTTATTTTTTACTATTATATATAAATAAAAATAATGAGTAGTCTTAAAACTTAAGATTACTCATTATTTTTATTTATTATCTTTTATAATTAAGTTTTGATATTACACTTTGTAACATAGTTTTTGTTCCGTGAGCCTTTATATTTTTACTTGATTGGGGATTTACTTTACCAAAGTTTTTTTCAACATAAGCCATATCTTTCGCGTCTACAACACCATCTTGGTTTATATCAGCTTCTACTTCTTTTGTATTAATATATTCTTGACCATATAAATTTTCTATCAATTTAGCATCCTCTATATCTATAACATCATCACTATTAACATCTCCTGCTACTAGCCTTTCATTAAATTGTTCATCTAATACTGTATTTTTTGAGTATCGTTCTTCTCCAAGTTTTTTGCTAGTGTATGCCTTTGATTTAGTTGGAAAATGACCTGGCATATCTATATTTACATCTATATATTCCTCTGTTATTGGTATATTTACTACATCAAAAGGTAGATATCCACTGTAATATTTCCCTGGTATAAAGTTTGCATCATATGAATTCCCTTTTGAGTCAGTTATATTTATATTTGCTTTTATATTCTCTGGAGTTAATGGACCTTGATCGACTAAACCTTCTGCTTTAAGATGACCTTTTATACTACTATTAGTATTTACAAATAATTCTGTATTTTGATAATATGGGTTATGCTCTTTCCCTTGAATATCTTTAAACTGAACAGTATTAAATTTTATATTTTCTCCACTTATAACTGATGCACTATCATCTTTAAGTTCAAAATTCATCTTAATCAAGTCCATATCTCCTTTTAGTTTAGGAGAGTTAGAGTCTTTTGGCTCTATATTTATATCCACACATTGTACAGGCAATCCCCATTCATCTGTCCCCTCTTTTATATCATAACTAACCTTATAGTCTCCTTTTAACTTATCACTCATTTCTATTCCTTTTACTTTAAATTGATTTTGTACAAAAAAGCTTATTGTTCCACTTCTAAGGTCATTCGCATTATTTAGTTTTAAGTTATAAGTGTTATCTTCGCCCTTATTTATAGTTTCTTTGTTAAAATATGAGTCTATATATGTTCTTCCTTCTTCTACAAACAATAAGTGTCTATCTATTCTCATCCTATGGTCTGATGCATGAGCCATATCATAATTTCTAAGAGATACTTTTACTTTACCATCGTATTCAAAGTCTGCATCATTTACACCAAATTTATAGTTTCCATTTTCATCTATTTTAAATTGCGTCATATTCCATAAATCATCATTTACATAGTAAAATGGTACATTCTCTCCTTGACTAACTTCTCTATTATACCATTCAAAATATCCTGTATTTGCATTCTTTAACATATCAATTGATGAATCATATAAAGTCCCTTTAATCCATGCACCATTTTCAATTGCACCTGTATAATCATTCGTATCATCGGTATACATATCTTTACTTATCTCTATTACCTGTGATCTATTCATTATTTCTTTTCCATTTAATGTCATTATATTTTTTACTGGAGTATTATCAATAATAAATGTATCACTATCCTTGTAGTATTTACCATTATTATCTTCTACTATAAATTCTATATCATACATTCCTTCTTTAAGATTTTGTCTATATTTTTTAAATTCTCCATCTTCATATGGGAAAATGGTAGTCGCACTATTTAGTATAAATTGTAGAAACATTGTATACTCTGGATTAAATTCACTTATATCCATACTTCCAGGCGTACCGATTATTTCACCTGTTTTACTATCCTTTATTATTATATGCATCATACTCATATTACCAGTTAATTTGACTGCTGCATGTAATCCTGCTACACCTTCTGAGAATATTATATTTGAATTATCATTTGATATACTTTTTCTGTCTATTTTAATATCTTCTACACCTGGAGTTGATACATACACACTAAATGGTATTTGATACTTTTGTTCTTTATTTCTAGTATCTTGTAAGTTTATATATCCTTGATATAATCCTGCTTCAGCATTCTTTGGAACTATCATATTGGCTTTTAACGTTGTTTTTTTATTTTTACTAACTACTGCGCTTTCTTTTATATCTAATTTAACACCATTTTCAACTGCATCCTTTCCAGCATGGCTAGCATCTGGTGATACATATTCAACAGATACATCAAACGTAGTTGTTTTGTTCGTGTTATTTTCTACTATTAATTCTTCTGTAAGTTTTTGGGAACCATCTTGAAGGGATACTCTACCAAAAGAGATTGAGCCTGTATTATGTGTTAAAGTTTGATCATTTACAACTGTTTTAGAATTATGTTTTATATACGCTCCTGATTTTACTGCTTGATAAGCATCTATCCGACCTGCTCCTACTTCATTTACTCCATAATCTCTAGCTAAATCATCTGATGTATTCATTAGTGCTACCTTTACATCAAACGGATTTAAATCTTCATTTTGAGCAAGCACTAATGCCGCAAGTCCTGCCACATGAGGTGATGCCATGCTTGTTCCGCTTATTCTTCCATAAGCTGCTGAATAATCATACCCTTCTTCTTTATTATTCATATATTCTGGATAAGTCGATATTATTGATACCCCTGGTGCTGTTACATCTGGTTTTATTTCTTTACTACTTGCAACTGGCCCTCTTGAGCTGAAATCTGCTAATACATCTTTTTCTGTTGTAGTTTCTCCATTTTGATGAAACTTTAAAGTTACTTTTTCTTGTGAATTTAATTTAGATTTTATAGCTTCACCTTCACTCTTAGTAATAGCTAAACTATTTGAATATTCACTACTTTCACCTAAGTAGTAAGGTATTTCAGCGTCATCTGTATTATACACTAATGCTAAAGTAGCGCCTGCTTTAGATGCATTTTTCAATTTTTCATCAAAAGTTAATTCTCCTCTTTTTATTAATGCTACTTTTCCTTTTAAATCTTTACCTTCAAAGTCAATAGACTTTCCTAATCCACAGTCTACTATTTCAAGTTCTTTATTTTCTATATTAGATATACTTTCTTTAAAATTTCTAGATAATGTATTTCCATTTATATTTACTCCATCCCCTACTATATCAAACACTGGAATTGATATAGATGTTGAACTAGCACCAACACTTATAGATAATGCACTTACTGCTGGTGTTCCTACTGTTGATATATCTGGACCTGAGTTTCCATTTGCTATTACAGTAACAATCCCTGAAAGCATAGCATTATTGCAAGCAATACTTAATGGGTCATTTACATCAGCCCAACTTGAACCAAGTGATAAGTTTATAACATCTAATCCTTCTTCTGTAGCCATTTCTATTGCTTGAATTATATCAGAGGTATATCCACTTCCATATTCACCCAAAACTCTATATGCATATAAGTCTGCATCTGGTGCAACTCCCTTTATGGAAAATTCACTTTCACTATTTTTTTGAGTTCCTGCAATTGTTCCTGATACATGAGTACCATGAGATGTATAATACAAACTTCCATCTTCTTCAAATTCAGGCATACCACTATTTTTCCAATCTTCATATGTAGTTTCCATTGGATCGTCATCTTCGTCTATACAGTCCCATCCACCTTTATAATTATCCTTTAAATCTGGATGATTATAGTCTATACCTGTATCTATTACACCTACCTTTATTCCTTTTCCTGTTATACCTTCTTTATGTAATTTATCTACACCTATATCAT
>NZ_JBOFYU010000102.1:0-4262 GCF_051654825.1 Clostridium sp. | reverse complement strand
GTTTTAATCTCTGTTAATCTATATTTACCATATTGTAAATCAGATATTTTAACAATTCCAGTTGAATCTGACACTAATTCAACCTTTGAACCTTGGTTGAATCCTTCTAAACATTCAAGTTCAAATACTACATTAGCTAAAGGTTCTTTAGTTTCTGCATCAACTTTTAATAATTCAGCATTTCCCTTAACTCTATCATTTTGCATAGACAATTCAATTACTTGTCCATTTTGAGTAACACTGAATTTAATTGGAGTTGAATTTAATATATATCCTTCTAAAGTTTCAACTTCTGTTATTTCATAATCTCCATAAGGTAATTGCATTGAGATGTAACCTGATTCATCAGTAACTACTTCCCAACTTTGACCTTGCTCTAAGCCATTAATTGCTTTAATAGTGAACTTAACATTAGGCATTGGCAATCCTGTTTCACTATCAATTTTAAGTAACTTCACTTTAGATTTTATTGTCTCATTAACCCAATCAAATTGATTTATTTGTTCTGCTATCACTTTAACTTCTTTTATTTCATCTGACAAAATATGTCCATCTAAAGTAGCTAATTCTTTAACATAGTATATTCCTTCATTTAAATCAGAAAAAGTAATATTACCATTTGAATCTGTAATACTTTCTTTGATTAAGTTCGTAGCTGCTTCATCTGAGTATAAACCAAATTTAACACCTTGAAGATTTAATCCCATATCATTAGTCTTATGAAGGCTTATAGTTCCTCCAGCAGTAAACTTAACATTAACTGCTGCGAATTTCTCTACTGGATCACCCCATGAGAATTTTAATATATCTTGATAAGCTCCATTACCATTATAAACAAGAGCAGTAGGGTTTCCTAGGTTTGCTTTAATTGATAAGTTTTTAACTCCATTGAAGTTACTTGTAGATCTTATTTTAAAAGATTCACCTACGTTAAATGTATTTTTGTTATTACCATTTAAATCAACTGACCATACTTCATTAGTAGATGGGAATGTAAAAGTACCAGGAGTTCCATTAGTACCTATAGCTTCTGTTTCCTGATATCCATCATACCTTGTAGCTTCTAATGTGTTTTTACTTAATCTAAATTCCATTGATGTATATTGCCCTATATCACCTCTATTTGCTAAAGAAACTAATTCATCGACATAAGGATGAGTTCTTTCTGCAAAAGTAAGTCCAGGACCAACAAATCCAAGAACTTTCCAAACAGCAAATTGAGTATATTGTTGTGCTTGTATATCTGATAAACCATGTTTTTCTTTCAATCCACTAGCATTATTTGGATAACCATGGTACGCTACACTTCTTACCTTTGTATTAGTTGACACTGATGGATCTGCATAATAAACATTAACAGGAAACGTCAATAATGGTTGCATACAATACCCTACTTGTCCATCTATTGTTACTGGTGGTATTCTAATTGGTCCTGCACCATTCGTCCATCCTCCTACATATTCTTCTGAACCGGTATTACCAGTAGCTCTTGATTCCTTCTCAATATAACTGTCACGATCTACATCTGACATTGAGTTCCATTGTTCTGCTGATAAACCACCAATTTTAACAGTATGCCCTGTTGAAGCTTCTGTTATTAAAGCTGGAGTAGCAGTAGTCATTGTAATCATAGTAGCCAAAACTAAACTTAATGATTTAAATTTCTTTTGTATTCTATTTTTAAATAACATATTAATCCTTCCTAGCCGAAGTATTCATTAATATCTACATAAATTGCAAACTCAACCCATCCATTCCCTAGATCAGTAACAGTTATTCCGAATCTCTTATAATCAAAATCACCGAATAATTGATTTGCTCCTCCTTCTTGTCCAATCCAAGGAGACCAAGTTTCAGTAAATCTTGTAGTCATAAATCCTGTTCCGTCTAATGATGGATCGTAAGTCTTTCCAAGTCTAATTCCGTAATTAATCATAAATTGTTTTAGTTCTTCAATAGTTGGTAATTTAACATCAGGTATAATTGGGGGTTCTACTGGAATATTAGGCTCCTGTGGAATACTCACCTCATCTTTAGGTGGTATTACAGGTTGCTCTGGTATATTATCTACAGTATTACCTGAAGCTTGACCATTTGCGTTATTACCAGATGTATTATCAACTGAAGAAGTATCTAATGAATTCTTATCTTCTGCAATCTCATTATCTTTTACCTCTAATTCATCATTTGATTTTATTTCACCTTCTATTTTTGAAGTATTATTTGATTCAGATGATATATTTTCATTAAATTTATCTATATTGCCACTAGGTATATTAGTTACCTCGGCATTTCTATTATTATTTTTTAAACTTACTGTACCTACTAGCAATATTGTGCATATAGTACCTAAAACAATTATTTTAAATTTCTTATTCATTTTAATCCTACTTTCTGTTATCTATCTCTTATTGTTATCTATGTTAATTTATTATTATTTTCATATCCTCATTAACTGCATTTAAAACAGTTCTGTGTATTTCATTTCCATTAGCTTTAATAACTAATAATGTATTGTCTAATCTCTTAGCCAGTCTTTTCTTAATTACTAAATTAAGATTTTCATATAGGTCAATTTCTTTAGTTACATCAATTTCAATGATGTTCTTACCTTTTCTATAAGATTTTAATCTCTTAGTACCACTATATAGAGTGATGTTATTAATAAAAATCCATCCAATAACTACAAAAGCTCCAACTCCTGTAGTAGCTCCTATTATTGCTGGTATATTAGCTCCATTAACTTCTTTTACTGTATAATTAGCAACAGTTTCATATCCGATAACGTTCTTTTTCTCTACTTCACCAACATATTTGATCTTAGCTTTGTAGCTATTAACTGTTTTTTCATGATGAGGAACTATTGTTGTGTATTCAACTTTAGCACTATATAATGTAGGTTCATTATTTTCAAATTCAATAGGTGTAAATTCAGCGTTAGTTAATTCGTAATTTTTATCATTTTCAACTAACTTTGTAACATCCTCACCCATTTGATTAACCTGTGCTGCCGTTAATGTTAAAGTTTTAGATATTGTCTCTAATGTTTCCCAATAAGATTCATCTTCACCTGCAATTTCAATTGAAGTAACCTCTTTGGCTGTTAGCGTTGAAGTATTACCTTCAGCATCTTTAAACTCTAGGGTAGGATATTTATTAATAATTTCTTCAATGCTATTTGTATAAACTATTATTTCCTTGATTTCCTCAACAGTTTCTTTTTTAGAATCAGTTACTTGATTTTCACTAACTACATTGTTAAGACTTAATAAATACTTTTTACCTTCATGTTCAACTTTTATTTCATTACTAATTTGCTCTGCTTTTACATCAAACTTCTTTTCAACCAATCCAGTATAAGCTGATGCACTAATAGAACCCAAAGTAGTAAGTGTAGCAACTATTGTTGCAGCTAAAATGTACTTTTTCTTCATATTGCCCTCCTTTGTTATTTAAATATACTTAGAAACTGCTCTCTTAGCGTTGGATTAAGTAATACTGTTGCTCCAACAGAGATAATTCCCATTAGAATTAACCACGTAATAATTCTAATTAATCCTTCAAATTTATATGATATGATTTTAAAAAGCCTTGTCCATTTACTTTCATTTATTACAATGACTTCTTTTTCATTATCAAGCTTATAATATTTCTTTGCTTCAAAAGCTTTTTTATCTTGTTCTTCCTTAGCTTTACGTTGCTCAATAACATTACTGTATAGCTTTCTTTTCACAACTAACCCCTTCCCAGAATAGCTGAAAGTAGTCCTTTCTTTTTACTACTTGAATTAGAATCAGAAACTTTAAACTCTTTCAATATAGATTGATAAGTATTACTAACCAAACTTATATTTTCAAAGTAATCTATAAATAAAACTTCTAATCCTGGCATATTCTCAACTATGTCTGAACGATATTTAGACATGTTAAAAAGATACTTAACTCCATTCACGACTTGTTGATCTGTTAAAAATTTAGATAAATATTTATCCTCCCAGATCTGTGTTCCACATAACACTAACTTTATATCAGTTCTATAAAAGTCTTTAGCTATCTCATCACTATAAGCTCCAAAGTCTACAACTATATACTGATAGTCTAAATTAAGTATCTTTTTATATAATTCATCTATATTAATTGAAAAGTAATCTACACTTTCAAATGTAAACATATTATCTTTAACTTTAATTTCATAGGCTTCAGCTATATCCAAGAAATCTTTTTTAAATTCAACTACTGCAACTTTATAATCTTTAGCTAAAT
>NZ_JBOFYU010000101.1:0-12676 GCF_051654825.1 Clostridium sp. | reverse complement strand
AATGATTTATTTAATGAAGATTTTTATAGAGACATATTAGGTTGGGATACAACAAATGTTTGGGATGTTTCTAATGTTCAAAATGGAGAATTACCAACATTAAAAAGTGCTTTAGACAATAATAACAATATTACATTAGAAAGCAATATTTCAACTTCAGAAGAATTAATAGAAAAATTAAGTTCAAATCCTTTTGGAAATTATAAGCTTACTGAAAATATTGATTTAAACTCTTATAAAGATGGAGAATCAGTAATTACAACTGAGTTTTTAGGAAGTTTAAATGGTAATGAAAAAACAATAACAGGATTAAATAGTCCACTATTTAAAAAGGTGAATAATGCAACAATAGAAAACCTAATTATAAATGGAGCATATATAGATAAGGCTGAAGAAAATGTTGGAATATTATCAAAGCAAGGAAGCAATTCTAAAATATCAAATGTTAGTATAACAAATTCAACAGTAATTGGTTTAAAAAAGGTTGGAGGACTATTTGGTTATGATAATGGTTCTACAATAAAACAAGTTTCATTTAGTGGAGATGTAAAATCAACAAATGGATTTGTAGGTGGATTATTAGGTGTTAAAGAAAGAGGACAAGTTTCAAATTCTTATGCTATAGGAACCCTAGAAGGTCATGGTGATAGAGTTGGTGGATTTGTAGGACAAGGTAATAATGGAATAGTAGTTCAAAATTGCTTTACAAAGGTAAATGTTAATCATATAGGTGGAGGAATGGCAGGAGGATTTGTAGGATCTTCATGGTCAGGAGCTACATCAAGATATGAAAATAATATTTCACTTGGGGATATTACAAATGGTAGAAAATTTGATGGTGAAAGTCACTTACCTACTATAACAGCAAACAACATTAATTCATATGAGTATGAATCATCACTAGGAACTAGTAATAATACTGTTGATAATATAGCTTTAAATGGGAAAATCAATATTGCTACTAGAGAAATGGTGACAAATCCTAGCTTCTATTTAGATATATTAGGATGGGATACTACTAATGTTTGGGATGTAACTAAAGTTTCATTAGGAGAAATTCCAACATTAAAAAGCAATTTAGATAACTCAAATGAAGGAAGTATTATAAGCTTTGAAATATCTAATTTAGATGACAATAAAGAAACTATAATAAATGACATTAAAGAAGAGAATGGGTCTAGGGATATTATAGAAGAAGACTTACAGTTAGAAGATGGAGTAAACAGTGAAGAGGAAAAAGATAAAGGTGAGGATAATGAAATTAAATTAGATGATGAAAAAGTAGATGAATCTATAGATGAAACGATGAATGGTGGTATAGATGAAAATTTAGAAGAATCGATAAATGGAATAATTTAATAGAATTTAGTTTGAATTATATAAAAAAATATATTTTGTGTGGGATTTATTGTTTTAATCATTTGAAATGTAGTCAAAAGCAACTTTAATTTGAGTTTGAATTAGTTTATAAAAAATATATAAAAAATCAACAAATATGTCGAAAAGATATTGTAATTTAATCCGATATTAAATATACTTAAATAGTAATTATTACCGTTAATTAAGGAATGTAAAAAAATTTATTCAGAATTTAAGTATCTAGTTGATTGAAAATTTTATTTTAATAATTACTCTAGTTTGATGGGATTAGTTAATTTTAAAGATTTTGGCTTGGTAAAAAATTTTATTATATAAAATGCCGAAGTATTTAAAAGCCAAAATCATCTGTGAACCTTCAAAATATCAAGAGTAAATTAATTAATACTAGAGAGCTAGGGACTTGCAAGTAAAGTGAAATTTTTTAATTATATAAGCAAATTGATTATTAAATAGTCTTTTGCTATGAGTAATAATACTTTGGCTAGAAGGGGAAAAATGATTTTTTATAATTATTTTAACAAAAGGATTAAAAAACTCAGTTTAATTTTAGCTATTTTGATAACATTTACAACATTATCACCAGTATTTGAAGCAAGTGCAAATACTTTAATAGAAGAAGCTAATAAGATAGAAGAAAATATAGTAGATACAGAAGTAAATTATGAAGAAAATATTGTAGAAACAGATGCAGCAGAAAACGTAGTAGAAGATTTAGTAATAGAAGAAGAAAATTATATAGAAGAACACGAAGAAGAAAATATATCAGAATATATAGACCAAGATGACTTACTTTTAGAAGAAGAAGTTTTAGAAGAAGAATATTATAATGATGAATTAGTAGAAGATATTGAAGGTGTTAGTATTGCAGGAATATCAGCTGAAGAGTGGAATTCCATGTCTGATGAAGATCAAGATTTATATTTAGATTATATAGATGAGAGACAAAAGGCAACTGGAAACACAGGTGCTGGGATAAGTGTAGGGGGATGGACTGGTGCAGATGGAACAACAACTGACACTTTAAAAATACCACCTATAACAATTGATGGAAGAATAGCATATTGTATGCAGTATATTAAGGCCTTTCCTGTTAACATAGTTTATGGAAATCCATATGCGACAAGTAATGAAGCATTAAGAAGTATTATTTATCACGGTTATCCTAACAATGGAAGTGGGCTAAAGGAAAAGTATAATTTAGATAATGAAACAGCAAGACAATATACTCAATTTGCTATATGGAAGATAATGGGATATGTTGGAGATGGACTACCTATTTTAGATAGAAGACATCCATATGTTGACGAATTAGTAAGTTTATCAAAATCAGGTGATATAGGGCCATATAAAAATCCTGAGTTTAATCTTTCTAAATCTAGTTTAAAAACTCAAAAGTTTAATGATTATCAAGAAACAGAACCAATTTTAACAAGTGGTTCTCCTGGAACTTTTAATTTTCCATCAACAAATGAAATTTGGTCTGTAGACTTAAATGGAAATAAAAAGAGTACATTTAATATTGGTGAAGCCTTTAAAGTAAGAAGTATTAATAGCTTTGATGGAGTAAAAAATTTCACTATAGAAGCATCACTAAGAAATGCAGAAGGGCGAGTTTATCCAGGTGGGGATCAATATCAAGATATATTAGAATTTGCCTTTGGAATCAATATAAATAGAAGTATTGAAATAAATATTGAATTTACTAATGAAGAACCAACTGGAGTTTTAAATATATTTAAGGATGATATTGAAACAGGTGAAGCTTTAGCAAATGTAGAGTTTAAAATAGCATCTACATCAGGAGCAATAAATGGGGTAGAAATATATGTAATTACAAATGAAGAAGGATATGCAAGTGTAGAATTACCATTAGGTGACTATCATTTAATAGAAACTAAGGAATTAGAGGGATATGTAAAAGATGAATCTCATATAGCTTTTAGTATAACTACTGAAGGTGAAGAAATTAGATTAGATGTTTCTAATGAGAAAATTACAGGAGATGCAAAGTTATATAAATATGATGCAGAAACTAATGAGCCTTTAGAAGGTGTAAAGTTTAAATTGCGTTGTATTGATGGATTTAATAATGGAAGTGAAATAGAAGTTACTTCAGATTCAAATGGAGTAGTTAATATGGACAATCTTTATTATGGAAAATATATAATACAAGAAACTAAAGCCTTAGAGGGATATATATTAGATGAAAATCCAATAGAATTTGAAATTAGAAATAATGGAGAATTAGTTAATTTAAATATGGAAAATACAGCTATAAAAGGTAAGATTAAAATTGTTAAGCTAGATGGGTTAACAGAAGAAAGATTACAAGGTGCTGTATTTGGAATATATGATGTTAACGGAAAGTATGTTGAAACTTTAGTAACAGATGCTAATGGGGAAGCTATTACTTCTGAGTTAAAATACGGAAAGTATTATTATAAGGAGTTAAAAGCACCTGTAGGTTATCAAATTGATAAAAAGCTTTATAGTATAACTATAGATACAAATGAAGTTATTAAAGAAGTAAGCTTTAAAAATTACCCGACTAATTATGGACAAGAATTAAGTGGGGATGGTGATTCAAACAGTAATTCTGATGGTAATATAGAGAATGGTAATAATACCAATACAAGCTCTATAAGTAAATTACCTAATACTGGTTCAGTTATATCTAATGCAATGATTCTTATTGCAGGAGTAATAATTATTTTACTTGGTATATTATTTGTAAAACGAAAATAATATGAATTATTAAAAGTGTTGTATCAAAATTAGTTTTGATACAACACTTTTTTATTAAATTATTGTTGACACAATTCAGAAAGTTGAATATAATTAGTTCAAATAAACCTAAATTCATTAACGAGAAAAAGTAAGTTGTAAGGATGTCCTACAGAGAATTGGCATATGCTGAGAGCCAATGTTCGAGTTATAACTGAAAATCATCTCCGAGAAGCATTACTGAAAAGAAATGAGTAAGTGTTGCCGTAGTCTTTCCACGTTATAGGAAAAGCGTATTGATAGATACGAACAGAGTGCTATAAAAAATTGAGTACGTATAGATTTTTTATAGAATTAGGGTGGTAACGCGGATATATCCGTCCCTTGAGTAATCAAGGGGCGGTTTTTTTATTGTCTAAAATTAGGTTTAATAAAACATAAGGGGGAAATTTACATGAAACAATTATCAAGAAAAGATTTATTATTTGTAGGATTAATGTTATTTTCATTATTCTTCGGGGCTGGAAATTTAATATTCCCACCATTTTTAGGACAATCAGCAGGTAACCAAGTATGGGTTGCATTAGGGGCATTTTTAATTACGTCAGTAGGATTTCCTATATTAGGAGTTATTGCAGTAGCAAAATCAGGAGGGTTAGAAAAGTTAGCAGCTAGAGTGAATCCACTCTTTGCAACTATATTTACTCTTTTAATATATTTATCAATTGGACCAGGACTAGGTATTCCTCGTGCAGGAAGCTTACCATTTGAAATGGTAGTAGCACCTTATTTACCACAAGGGGTATCAGAGATTGTAGCAAGATTTTTATTTACTTTAGTATTTTTCACAGTAGCATATTGGTTAGCTTTATCACCAACAAAGCTAGTAGATCGTATGGGAAAGGTTTTAACTCCAACATTACTTGTATTAATTTTAGTGGTTGTAATAGGAGCTATCTTTAAACCATTAGGAGGTTATGGTGAAGCAACTGGGGCTTATATAGATTCACCTTTTGTAACAGGATTTTTAGAGGGATATTTAACCATGGATACTATAGCAGCCTTAAACTTTGGAATTGTAATTGCACTTGCAATAAAAACAAAGGGAATCACTAAGGAAAAATATGTTGTATCAACATCAGTTAAAGCAGGGCTTATTGCAGGAGGATTATTAGTTTTAATTTATGCTGCCTTAGCACATTTAGGAGCAACAAGTGGTGGTAGATTTGGAAGTACATTAAATGGAGCAATGACATTAACTAATGTTATGACTTATTTATTTGGAAAGCCGGGAGCTTTATTATTAGCAGTATTATTTACACTTGCATGCTTAACTACAAGTGTTGGACTTATTGCTTCATGTAGTCAATACTTTGAAACATTAACTAATAAAATAACTTACAAAAATTGGGTAAGAATATTAGCTTTTTCAAGTATGACACTTGCAAATATGGGGCTTACAAAAATACTTTCAATTTCTATTCCTGTATTAGATATGATTTATCCAATATCTATTATGTTAATTGTACTTGCTATGTTAGATAAGTTCTTTAAGGAAAGTAAGCTTATCTATAGTTTAACTATTTTATTTACAGGTACAGTAAGTGTTGTTTATGGGTTAAATGGGTTTGGAATTGATTTAGGAACTAAGTTATTTGGTAATCTTCCATTATATTCACAAGGTTTAGGCTGGGTATTACCTGCGTTATTAGGAATAGTATTAGGTGGTGTATTTGGATTTATAAAAGAAAAATATTCACAAAATGATACTAGCTTAGAAGTTAGTAAATAGTATGTATAATTGTATAGACAATTATTAAATTTTAAATTACTATAGTGTTTATAATTTATTTCTTAAAAATTTGATAAATAGTTTTAAGAAAGGAATAATAAGTAAAGCATATAACTTAAGAGGAGATGAATCTATTGATATATACAAGTTTAGATAGTTTTAAGGAAAACTTTTTATGGGGATCTGCATCAGCAGCATATCAAATAGAAGGTGCATGGGAAGTAGATGAAAAAGGTGAAAGCATATGGGATGAGTATGTAAAGATTCCAGGCAAAACATTTAAGGGAACAAATGGTGAAATAGCAGTAGACCATTATAATAGATATAAGGAAGACGTAGCCTTAATGGCAGAAATGGGATTAAAGGCATACAGATTTTCAATAGCATGGACTCGTATATATCCAAGTGGAAGAGGAGAAGTAAATAAATCTGGAATTGAGTTTTATAATAACTTAATAAATGAGTTAATTAAATATAAGATAGAACCTATTATTACAATTTATCATTGGGATTTACCAAAGCACCTACAAGATTTATATGGTGGATGGGAATCAAGAGAAATTATTGATGATTTTAATAATTATTGTATTACATTATATAAAAGCTTTGGAGACAGAGTAAAGTATTGGGTAACATTAAATGAACAAAATGTATTTATAGGAGCAGGATATCAAACAGCATTACATCCACCAGGAGTAAAAGATAATAAAAGAATGTTAGAAGCAAACCATATTGCTAATTTAGCTAATGCTAAAGCAATAGATTCCTTTAGAAAATATGTACCTAATGGAATGATTGGGCCAAGTTTTGCTTATTCACCAGCTTATCCATATAGCTGTACACCAGAAGATATTTTAGCAGCTGAAAATGCAGAAGATATAAATTCTAGTTGGTGGCTTGATGTATATTGTAAAGGAGAATATCCAACATATGCGTTAAATTATTATAAAAATACAGGTGAGGCTCCAACTATAGAAGAGGGAGATTATGAATTATTGAAAAAAGGTAAGCCTGATTTTATGGGAATAAATTATTATAGAACAATGACTGTAAAAGCAAATTCATTAGATGGTGTAGGAATTTGTGATGAAATAAATAATACTGGTAAAAAAGGAACAGCTAAGGATACAGGAATACCAGGAGCATTTAGAACTATAAAAAATCCTAATTTAGAAGCAACTAATTGGGATTGGGAAATAGATCCAACTGGATTAAGAGTGGGATTAAGAAGATTAACAAGTAGATATAACTTGCCTATACTAATCACAGAAAATGGATTAGGTGCATTTGATAAGTTAGAAGAAAATAATATAGTAAATGATGATTATAGAATAGAATTCTTAAAGAGGCACATACAAGGCTGTAAGGAAGCAATTACAGATGGAGTTGATTTATTAGGATACTGCACTTGGTCATTTACAGATTTATTAAGCTGGCTTAATGGATATCAAAAACGTTATGGATTTGTTTATGTAGATAGAGATGAAGAAAGTGCAAAAGATTTAAAAAGAATAAAGAAAAAAAGCTTTTATTGGTATAAGGATGTTATAAAAGAAAATGGTAGGAACCTATAAACATATCCTTAAAAAATACAATAAGATATATTTAAATGAAAATATATTTTGTATAATCATATAAGCAATTATAATAATAGCACCTAGAAAGGTTAAAGCTTTCTAGGTGCTATTTATTTGTAGTTTATAAACAAGCTTCTTAACTTTTAGGTTGAGTTTTAACTCCCTATAAAGTTAAGAAGTTGTTGTCTAATGGCTTGTCAGATATTAGATATCTCCTGAAGGGAGGAGTATTAAAGCGTCGAGCCATCAAATAAACTACAGTTTGTATATTTGCAAATAAATGATATTTATACTTATTTCTCAAAAGGCAGGTTAAGAGAAATAATATATTTATATATTTAGTGTAAGTTATCTAATTATTTTGTAGCTTTTGAATAAATTCCTTTTTCTACATTTATAAATATTTCAGCAATTACGCCATAAGCTTCTCCCCAAGCAGATATTATTTCATCTGTTGCAGCATCACCTAAAACTTCTTTAATAGCTAATAATAAGTTCTTACCAACTATTTGGTATTGCTCAGGAGTTACTTTAACTTCACAATGTCTAGAACCAATTTTTTGTACAGTAGGTAATAAAACTTCTAAATTATCAATGTTTTTAGCAGCTGCTAAAACTACTTGAGCTAAAGCAAAAGGTTGCTTTCCTGATTCTTGTCTAGCCATATCAAACATTGGTTTTACCTCTGGATTATTAGCAAACATTAACTCATAAAACTTAGTTGTAATAGCTACTCCATGAGTCTCTAATGCAGGTACTGTACTTTTTATTATTTCAATTGTTTTTTCATTTAACATAATTAAATCTCCTCTACAAATAAAATTTACTAATTAATAATTATTATCCTTAACTTGTTTATATAATATCATAAGAGGTTTAAATGTGCAAGTAAAATATACATTTAAATTTAAAAATATTTTATAAAGATATTAAAGAAACAGCAAATGTAATTTAATTGTAAAATTGATATAAAAAGGAAATAATTGGGTATAATATTAATGAGATATAAAATATCAATTATAAGAAAAGAAGGGAGAGTTAAATCAAATGGGAATTATGAAAAAAATTCTAAAGCCAATTAATAGCAAAAGGGCAATTGCTTTTGCTATGGCATTAATTATGCCTTTTGGGCTAGTATCAATGAAAGGCGAACCAGTAAAAGCCGCAGAAGAAAATGCTTCTATGGATAGGGCTATTATTCCAAAGCCATTAGCTCAAGAAGTTACTGAAGGAAAGTTTATACTTACTGAAGAAGCTTCAATTTATGTCCAAGGGATTTCAGAGGATGAAACAAATGAAATATTTAAAACAGGAGAATACTTAGCAGGAAAGCTAGGTCCATCAACAGGATATGATTTAAATGTTATTAAATCATCAGATGTACCAGTAGGAAATATTTATTTAACTACTATAGGGGCATCAGAGGACTTAGGTAATGAAGGTTATGAAATAACTACAACTACTGATGGAGTAAAAATAGTTGCTTATAAAGCAGCAGGTTTATTTAATGGTATTCAAACATTAAGACAATTATTACCTGCAAGTATAGAAAAAAGTGAAGTTGTAACAGGGGTAGAGTGGAGTATGCCATGTACAACTATTTTTGATAAGCCAGAATACGAATATCGTGGAATGATGCTAGATGTTGCTAGACATTTTGCACCAGTAGATGAACTTAAACGTCAAATAGATTTAGCCTCTCAATATAAAATAAATAAATTACACATTCATCTTAGTGATGATCAAGGTTGGAGATTAGAAATAAAATCTTGGCCAGATTTAGCTATAATAGGTGGAAATAATCAAGTAGGTGGAGGTCCAGGTGGATATTACACTCAAGAAGAATTTAAAGATATAATTCAATATGCAAGTGAAAGATATATTGAGATTATTCCAGAGTTTGATTTACCGGGACATACAAATGCTATGTTAGCTTCTTATGGTTTCCTTAATCCAGATGGACAAAAGAAGCCTCAATATACAGGAATAGATGTTGGATTTAGTTCATTAATGACTCGAGATGAAGCTACTTATGCTATGTTAGATGATATTATAAGAGAAGTTTCAGCTATATCACCATCAAAGTATTTCCATATTGGTGGAGATGAAGCTCATTCAACTCCAAAAGCTGAATACGACTACTTCCTTGGAAGAGTAAATGAAATAGTTAATAAGTATGGGAAAACATCAATGGGATGGGACCCTATAGATACAGTACCAGGAATAGGTTCAGATTCAATATTACAAAACTGGTCAGGTTCAAATACAGCAGCTCAAGAAAAGGGTATGAAAATTGTTGTTTCTAAAGCTGAAAAGGCATATATAGATATGAAGTATGATGCTAATTCACCATGGGGATTACAATGGGCTGGATTTAGTTCTATTGATGATGCATATGATTGGGATCCAACAGATTATGCACCAAAGGAATTAGTATTTGGATTAGAAGCTGCTTTATTTGCAGAAACTATAGTAAGTAGAGAAGCTGCTGATTATATGATTTATCCAAGATTAGCTGGTCATGCAGAAATAGCATGGACACCTAAGGAAATGAGATCATGGGATGAATATAAGGGAAGACTTATAGCTCATGGTGAAAGATTAACAAACCAAGGCGTAGGATATTATAAAGATCCAGATATATGGGAAGTTCCATATGTTCCATTTAATTCAGAGTGGGATATGAATGAAGGAACAGGAACTGTTATAACTGATAAAACAGGTAAAAATACTGCTACATTAACAGGTCAAGCTTCATGGACAGAAAATGGAGTAAATGGAAGTGGTATTTCACTTAATGGAAATGGCTATGTTCAAATAGGAAGAGAAGATTTAAAAGGTGATTGGACAGCAGCTATATGGGTTAATAAAGATAAAAGTACAGACAATAATGTTGTATTATTTGGTGGAGATGAAGGTGATATTAAGCTTGAACAATACAATAATACAAAAAAAGTTGGATTAACTAAGTATGGTGTTTCAGATAATACATTTAACTATACTGTACCAGAAGGTGAGTGGGTTCATTTAACAATAGTATCAGGCAGTGATGGAACTACTTTATATGTTAATGGTAAATATCAAGATAAGATAGGGACTAAAATTAAAGGCCCTGCAAAGAGAATTGGAGCAAGTGCAAAATCAGGATTAGCAACAGCTGGTAATATGAAGGGCTCAATAGATGAAGCTAAGATATTTAATAAAGCATTAACTCCTGAAGAAGTTGCAGAGCTTCCAGGAAATGTTCAAGTTGATAAAAGTGAATTACAAACAGCTATAAATAATGCAACTGAAATAGCTAACAATGCAGTAGTAGGAACAGAATCAGGTCAATATACTAAAGAAGCTAAAGATACTTTAATAAGTGAAATAGCTTTAGCACAAGATGTATTAGATAATACTGAAGCAACTTTAATAGAAGTTACTGAAGCAGTTGAAAAATTAAATGCAGCAGTAGATACATTTAAAAATAGTGTTAATATACTTTTAAATAAAGCTCAAAATATTGCAGTAAAAGAATTATCAAATAATAGTATTACTGTAGCTTGGGAAAAACCAAATGTAGACTTTGGATTAGAAGGATATGTTGTTTACGTAGATGGAGAAGCCTTTGTAACAGTTGGTAAAGATGTAACTAGCTATAAGGTAGCTAACTTAAAGAATAATACTATCCACGGAGTTAAGGTAACTGCTAAATATAGAAATGAAAAAGAATCAAAACCAATTTCTATAAATGCTAGAACTAAATCTACAGATGTAGAAAAGAAAACTTTTAAAGTAGCAACATTTAATACAGCTACAGGAAGACAAAGTGAAAATGGTCTACAAGGTTTAAAAGACCAATTAAGAGATTATGATATTGATATTGCAGGATTACAAGAAATAGATAAAAATACTAATAGAACTGGAAAAGTAGATCAATTAGAAGTTTTAAAAGGAAATAAGCTTACTAATGGTTACTTTGGTAAAGCAATTAACCATGATGGTGGAGAATATGGAATAGGAGCTTTATCAAGTTTAGAGATATCTTCAAGTGAAGTAACTCAATTACCATCACCATCAGTTGAACAAAGAGTTTATCAAAGATATGTAGTAAATGTAGATGGTAAAGAAATTGCTGTTTACAACACACATTTAAGTTATGAAAAAGAATCTTTAAGAAAAGATCAAATGGAAATATTAAAGGCTGTTATGGATGCAGATAAGGCTGAATATAAAATATTAACAGGTGATTTTAATGTAGATGATGTTAAAGAATATAATTTATTTGCTGACAACTACAATATTATAAATGGATATAATGGAAAGTGGCATGAGACATATAATGATGATGATTGTATAACACCATGTTTAGATAATATAATTGTATCTAAGAATATTGGAATTAATAATATTGAAATGGTTAAGAACAATTTATCAGACCACAATATGTTATATGCTGAAATAGAATTTTAGTTAGATATGAAATATAAGAATTAAGAAAAGGAGAGTAGTATATATTAAAAGGATTTTTAATATGTACTACATCCTTTTTTTATATTTATAGGAGATTACTAGTTAGCAGTTATTTATAGTAATGTATTCGATAATAAAAAAAATTGAAGGATAAAGTATTAAAGATATGATTATTAGATAGAGAACACCATTAAAGATAAATAATAATATTTAAATAATAAGGGAAAATACTAATTAAGAAGAATTCATGACTAAGGAGCAATTTATGAATATTTTATTTATTAGTATTGTTGTAACTATAATTGGAATTATATTATTTATCAAAGAAAAGAGAAGCTTTATAACAGGATTAATGCTAATAGTAGGCTTTAGTGGGATTGGATTATATTTTATAGATAGCTTATATGATAATGAGATTATACGATTTATTACTCTGGGGATTGTTTATGGCTTAATTCCTATATTAATAATTATGTCTGGCTTTTTATTTATTAAAAATGGAAAGACTATGCTTACTAAAGAGGGGAGAAATTTATCAAATACATTATCCCTAATTGTTGGAGTAGATATATTAATTATTGTATTATGTGCAGCAACTCTTATTTTCTATGATGAAAAAATTAATTCATTTACACATATAATGCTTGTGGCAATAATTATAATAGCAGTGTATTTAGGTATTCTTTTTATGAGTTATTTAATTTATTCTTATGCATATCAAAAGCTACCAGTAAAAAAGAAATTAGAT
>NZ_JBOFYU010000100.1:0-56217 GCF_051654825.1 Clostridium sp. | reverse complement strand
TAGGGTTTTAGGGTTTAGAGTTCTTCATTGATTGTACTTTATAAATATATACTATACCAATGAAAATATTTAGTCCAATATGGTTTATTCATAATTACTATAAGTAAAAACTTATATGCAATTGCATATAAGTTTTATTACTCTTAGTATCTTATTCCACTCCAATAAACATTTTCTTTAAGAATAGCCTTATCTGATAATTCAACACCTTCAAGAGCCCATTTCTTAAATTCCATAAAGCCTGTTCTATCTACTATATATCCAACATGCTCTTTTCCACCTGGAGCTCCTCTATCTATATATTGCTCAACATATTTATAAGTATTTAATATTATTTTTATAATACTTTCTTCATCTACCCATATTATAAAATCTTCAGCTAATCTTGGATTTTTCTTTCCCGTTCTTCCCATAATAGCTAATCTATAATATTTTTCCTTACTTCTAGTCCAAGCTCCTGTAGGGCAGTTAATTACACATTCACCACACCCTATACATTTGCTATGAGTTCTTACTGGTCTATAGTTTTCTGCATGAAGCGCCTCTGTTGATTTTTTCTTACATGCTCTTACACAAGCACCACATGAAATACATTTATCTTTATCAAATTGTGGTTCTGTCATACCAATAATTCCAAAATCATGCATTCTCGCTTTAATACAATCATTAGGACATCCTGTTAAAGCTATTTTAAAATGTAAATCATTTGGGAATATAGCTTTTTCAATCTTTTTAGCAAAATTAGTTGTATTATAATTTGCATAAGGACAAACATTATTTCCTATACAAGCTGATACATTTCTAGTTCCTGCTGAAGTATATCCCTTACCAGGTATTTCTTGATTAATTTCTAAACCTTCTATTATAGGTTGAATTAATGTATTTACCTTTTCTAAATCCTTCATATCTATTCCAGGTATTTCAAATCCTTGTCTAGTAGTTAAATGAACTGAACCATTTCCGTACTTTTCAGCTATTTCTTGAATAAGACCTAGGTATTCAGCATTTAAAAATCCACCTGGAACTCTTATTCTTGAAGCTGTTAAACCTCTTTTCTTTGTAACTCTAAAAGCATTCTTTTTAAGCTTTTTAGTATTGATATCCATAGTAAATTCCCTCCTAGTCTATTAACATCTTACCTTTTGTATAGTTAAATACAGGTCCATCTAAACATATATACGTATCATCTATTCTACAGTGACCACACTTTCCTAAGCCACAACACATTTTTCTTTCTTGTGAAATCCAAATATTTTCTTCTTTTATTCCAAGCTTTAAAAATTCTAATACAGTAAATTTCATCATCATTGGAGGCCCAACAACAACAACTTGTACAGTATCTAAATCTTTTATTTCTAATTCAGGAACATATTTAGTTACAAGACCAACATTCCCTGTATATCCTTCTTCAGCTGAATCAACTGTTAAGATAAAGTTTAAGTTTTTCTTCCATTCTTCCATATCAGCTTTAAATAATATATCTTCTGGTGATTTAAATCCTGATACTAATGTAAATCCTTTAGATTCACTTGGGTTTTGTGAAAAATAATCAACTATTCCCTTAACTGGTGATAATCCTGTTCCACCTGCTACAACTACTAATTCTTTGTCTTTATAATTTTCTATATCAAATCCATTTCCGTAAGGACCTCTTAAGAATAGCTTATCGCCAACATAGTTATTAAATATTTCTCCAGTTACCTTACCTACTTTTCTTATAGTTAAATCAACATAGTTTTCACCAATTCCACTTACTGATATAGGAGCTTCTCCGTACTTAGGAATTGATACTTCAAAGAATTGTCCTGGCTTAACATCACCTTCAAAAGCCATTCTAAATGTATATTCTATTTCTGTATGCTTAATAACTTCTAATATTTCTGATATAAATGGAATGTATTCATTAGTTATCATTTACTTCACCTCATTCATAGCACTTTCTAATTTATTTACACAACTTGAGAATGATATGTATTCTGGGCAAATATCATCACATCTTCCACATCCAACACACATGTGATATCCCCATCTTTTTTTATAATCATAAACTTTATGAAGGACTTTAAATCTCATTCTTTCGCCCTTTGCTTTTCTAAAGCTATGTCCACCAGCCATATCTGTATATCCATCAACTTGACATGATGCCCATATTCTTCTTCTTTCTCCAGCTTTCTGATTTTCATAGAAAATATCTTGCATAGTAAAGCATGTACACGTCGGACAAACAAAGTTACATCTTCCACAAGCTATACATCTAGCATCATATTCTCTCCAAACCTTAGATTCCATAACTTTTAACTCTAGGTTTTCTGGAATATTAACCTTAACTTCATTTTCTTCTACAAACTCTGGAGTTACTGTAGCTTCTTCACTAGCCTTATCCTTTAATAATTCTAATAACGAAATATCTTTTATATCTAAATAAGCCTCTGACTTGTCAACTTTAATATAAGCATCATATTCACTAGTTTTGTTTGTTCCCATATTTACGCAGAAACAATTATCAAAACTTTTATTACATCCTATTAATATAAATTTAGCCTTATCTCTAAGTTTTTTATAATAAGGATCTACAAATCCATTTCTTAAATATATATCATCAATTCTTTTTAAAGAATGCATATCGCAGCTTCTTAAAAATATTAATAATGATTTTTCTTCTACTTCTGCTTCTTTAACTTTATCTTCAGTAAAGAAAAATAAAGTTTGAGTAATTGGTAATAAAACTTCCTTGTATGAAAATTGTGATTTATTTTCAAAATCAATTTCTTCTATTCTTGAAATTTCACCATATCTAACTATATCTGTATCTGAAAATGTCCCTTTGCCTTCAAAAACTTTAGGAGCATATATTTTATACTCTTTTGAAAGTTCTTTTAGCGCATTATTTAAATTTTCCAAGCTAAACTTATATCCCATTTAAAACACCTCTTAGTTTACTTTCTTTATCTCTAATGATTGTTATTTTAATAACAACCTTTTATAAGATTATTATAAATATAAGCTAAAAAAAAAACTGTGACTATAATCACAGTTTTAAACACTTACATATCTTTATGTTAAATTTATATCTATCAATCCGATATTCCCTTAAAGAAATAAGCTAATTTTTTTGCATTAACAATTATAATTTGCTTATTTTTCATTATGATTAAACCTTCTTCTTTAAGAGCCTTAATTGCTCTACTTATTGTTTCTCTTGGTAATCCAAACATGTCTGCTAAATATGTAATACTTATATTTAAATCAATTAATATTCCTTCCTTAACTTCTACCCCATAGTCTTTAGAAAGTTTCCATAGCTTTGCAGCTACTCTTTTTTCTACCTTTATTGGTGTTGAATTTTTTAATTGCCTATAAAGTCTTCTAACCTTTATTGATAATGACTGAATAACAATTTTAGTTAATTCAAAATCAGCTTTCATTAATTCAATAAATTTTTCTTTATTAAAAGAAAGTATTTCGGCATTTTCAAACACTTCACAATTAACAGATGCTGGTAAATCATCTAAAACTACAGCATTAATAATTTTATTTTTTCCTAAGATAAATATTATTTTTTTCTGTGCAGATTCATTTAATTTATATAAGGCCACTTTTCCTGAATAAACTATATAAATTTTATTTACCTTTTCTTTATCTCTAAATATATGATTTCCCTTTAAATAGCAATTAACATCAACTATTGAAGCTAAATTTTCTAAAGTTTTCTTTGAAACATCTTTAAATAACTCCATTTTTTCTAATTGCTCTACTTGTAGAGTTTTCATTTTTATCTCCTACTTTACCTCTTTTTAATATTAATATATATCAATTTATTTAATTTGTATATATTCTATATAAATAAAAAAAATAGTAGCTTTCATGCTACTATTTTTTACAAACTTATATTATTTTACTGCTTTATTTATTATTACTACAAACCAAATTAAAGCTGCTCCAAGTAATGCATGTCCAAGTCCAGCTATGTGGCTTAATCCAGCAAATTCTCCACCCGTTACTTGTAAAACTCCTCTAGCTACTAAAGCTCCTATAACATATATTAATGAAACATTATAAAATACTATCCATTTTCCAAAATGCTTAACCTTTGATAAAACAAAGTTCTTTTCTAATAATAAAACAATTAGGAAGAATAAAAATCCTAAAACTAATGTATGTGTATGAACTGCTGATAAAACAGTTACACCTTCAAATCCACTAAATTTAGTAAACTCTCTATAAAATACTCCTGCCACTAATCCTAATATTAAATAAAATGTAGCAAAATTAACGTACTTTTTCATTTCTCCACCTCTATAAACAATAATTTTTATTTCATAATACTTATTATATTTTACATTCATTCAAAATATAAATCAACAACTTTTTAATATATTATTTAACAATCATTAACACATATTTTAAAACTATCTATGTATTATTTATTTTCTAAAGGGAATACTTTATTGTATTAAAGAAATATATGAGTAAGGAGAATTATTTATGAGAGTACCTAAACATATCGGCATTATACCAGATGGAAATAGACGTTGGGCTGAGTCTAAAGGAATGTCTAGAGATAAGGGGTATTCCCTTGGAATCGACCCCGGACTCCTTCTATTTAAGCTTTGTCAAAAAGAAAATGTAGAAGAAATTACATATTACGGATTTACTACCGATAATACAAAACGTCCAGCTGAACAAAAAAAGGCATTTATAGATGCGTGTATTCAAGCAGTAAAGCTTTTATCTAACGAGGATTCAGAGTTATTAGTAATAGGTAATCATGAATCACCTGTATTTCCTAAAGAGCTACTACCTTACACCACAAGACAAAAGTTTGGTAAAGGTGGAATTAAGGTAAACTTCCTTGTAAACTATGGCTGGGAATGGGATTTAAATTTATTAAAATTAGCTGATTCTACAAGAAAAAATATAACTAGTAATATAAAATCTATGGATATATCTCGTATAGATTTGATAATTAGATGGGGTGGCCGTAGAAGATTAAGTGGCTTTTTACCTGTTCAATCTGTTTATTCAGATTTTTATGTAGTTGATGATTTTTGGCCTGATTTTAAACAAGAACATTTTTATGATGCTTTAAATTGGTACAACAATCAAGATATAACATTAGGTGGTTAAAATGAAAAATACTATTGCTATTATAGGAGCTGGAATTGGTGGTCTTTGTACTGCTATTCGGCTTCTTTCTAAAGGCTATTCTGTAACTATATTTGAAAAAAATAATAATATAGGTGGTAAAACTAACTTAATAAATGAAAAAGGATATAAGTTTGATTTAACTGCTTCTATTTTGATGTTACCTAAAGACTATAAAGAAGTTTTTAATTATGCAAATAAAAATTATAAGAATTATTTTGATTTAATTCAATTAGATACCTTATATAGAGTAAATTATTCAGATAAAAGCTTTTATGATTTTTCCTCTAATCTATCAAGCCTCTATAAAACAATAGATAAAATCACTTTATCTGACTTAAAAAATAGATATGGTTATTTAAACTTTTTATCCTCTTCACATAAAAAGTATTTACTAGCAGAGGAATACTTTTTAAATAAGCCCTTTTTAAATTTTACTGACTTCTTTAATTTCAAAACATTAATAGAAGGCTTTAAAATCCATACTTTAAGTAACTGTTATTCTAATTTAACCTCATACATAAACAATGAAAAATTATTAAATTACTTACTCTTTCAATCAATGTATGTAGGAATATCTCCCTTTGAAGGTCCAAATATATATAATCTTATACCTACAGTAAGTGAAATATATGGACTTTACTATATTAAAGGTGGATTGTATTCATATATTAAAGCACTTGAAAAGCTAATTGTTGAACTAGGAGGAAAAATAAATCTAAATTCAGAAGTTAGTAAAGTATTAATAAAAGATAATTCAGCTTATGGTGTAGTTATTAATAATAAAGAGATGTTATTCGATACCGTTGTTTGCAATAGTGACTTTTCTTATACAGTTTCTAATTTAATAGAACGTAAATATATAGACGGTAAATTTTCTAACATAGAAAAGCTTAAGCATTCTTGCTCAACCTTTATTCTTCACTTAGGCATAAAAAAGAAATATCCTCACTTAAAGGTTCATAACATTTTTATTCCAGAAAACTTTAGAGAAAATATTAATGCTCCTTTTCAAGGTAATATTCCAACTGCTCCACCACTATATATCTATTGTCCTAGTTCAATAGATAGTAGTATGGCTCCAAGTGGATGTGAATCAATTAATATAATGATGAGAGTTCCAAATCTTCAGTTTAATAATATAACATGGGATAAAAAAATTATAGAAGCATCAACTAAAATTATATTAGATACTATAAAATTAATTAATGGTTTAGATGATTTAGAAAATAATATAGACTATATTTCATATACTACTCCAAAAGACTTTTTAAAGAATTATAATACTTATGCTGGAACAGCTTTTGGTTTAAGTCATACTTTAACACAAACTAATTATTTTAGACCTCAATGTAAGTTTAATAATATAAATAATCTATACTTTACAGGTGCCTCTATACACCCAGGCAATGGAGTATCCATGGTTATTAAATCAAGTAAAATTTGTGCTGAAGAAATAATAAAAGATAGTAATTCAAATAGGGAGGATTAAACCTCCCTATTTAGCTTTTTCAATTAAATTTTCCATATCTATATGTGTATCACCACTTCTCTCAAGTTCAACTGCCTTTATTTCTTTCTTAATTACATAGTGATTTATTATAGTCTCCATGGATTTTCCTATGGCAGAATAAATATCATTAGCTACTCCATTTTCATCTAAATCCTTTTTATCTACTAAATTAACAAATTTAGTTTTACTGGATTCTGTAAGGGCTTCTAAAATATCTAATATAAATAAATAATTATTATAAATCATTTCATTAAGGTGTACATCTTCTTTATTATCCTTGCTAATATAAGATAAGTTATATACTATATCAGCATCTATCGATTTAAAAAATAATGCTAAATGATCTATATTTCCATCATATCTATTTATTATAACTCCATTACCTATATTATCTAAAACTTTAACATCATCATCCTTTTTCACAATTATATATACTTCAGAACCATTTAAAATTAGATATTTACTAAAATAAACAAGAAACCAGTCATCACTACCTAGTAAAACTACCTTTTTAAGCATAAAAATATCTCCTTAAAAATATTTTTAATATATTATATTGCTAAGTTGTAAAAATTGCCATTAATAATACTATTTAATTTAATAAACAATATATATTAATGGCAATTTGTTAACTTATCTTATACTTTTAATATTAAAAGGTGTATTTTGATATACATAATAATTTAGCCAATTTCCAAAAACAATATTTGCACTTCCTCTCCACTTTACAATTGGAGTTAAATCAGCATTATCCTTTGGAAAATAATTTTTAGGAAGTTTAATTTCCAATCCTTTAGATAAATCTCTTACATATTCATCCTTTAACGTATTTCTATCATATTCTAAATGACCAGTAATAAATACCTGCCTTTTATCCTTAGAAGCTACAATAAATACTCCTGCTTGGTCTGATTCTGATAATATATTTAGCTCATCTATTTTATCTATATCTTTTCTTTTTATTTCTGTATGCCTTGAATGTGGGGCATAAAAAACATCATCTAACCCCCTAGTAAGATCATCATTTCTTATATTTACTAAATGCTTAAATACACCAAACATCTTATCATCTAATTTATACTTTGGTATCTTATAATGATGATATAAGGCTGCTTGTGCTCCCCAACAAATATGTAGTGTTGAAAAAACATTCTTTTTACTCCACTCCATAATTTCTTTTAGTTCTTCCCAATATATCACTTCTTCAAAATCTAATTGTTCAACAGGTGCCCCTGTAATTATCAACCCATCAAACTTTTCATCCTTTATTTCATCAAAGTGAATATAAAACTTTTCTAAATGCTCTAAAGGTGTATTTTGAGATGTATAACTTTTAGTTTTAATTAGCTTTACCTCTACCTGAAGCGGCGTATTAGATAAATATCTTAACAATTGATTTTCTGCCTGTATCTTTATAGGCATTAAATTTAATATTGCTATCTTTAAAGGTCTTATATCTTGAGTTTGAGCTCTTTCTATATTCATAACAAATATATTTTCCTCTGATAATACCTTAAAAGCTGGCAATTCAAGTGGAATTCTTATCGGCAAGTTTAACCCCCTCCTTACTATAATTATTAAATCATATTTTCTTTATATTGGAAATATCATTTTTCTACTATCTAAATTTTCCCTTTGACAGCATATAGTTTCTCTCATATAATAAGTAACAATAACCTTCGTATATGCTTAATAATATGGTTTAAGCGTTTCTACAATACTACCGTAAAAAGTATTACTATGAAGATAAATATCCACGAAGGTTTAATTAAAAAAAGGTGGATTTAAAATGAACAAAAGATTATTTATTGAACAAATTAAGGCTGCTACTAAAGCAGAAAAATGTGATTTAGTTATTAAAAATATAACTATTATAGATGTATTTCAAAACGACTCTTTTATAGGTGATGTTGGTATTAAAAATGGATATATAGTTGGAATTGGCGAATATGATGGTAAAGATGTTATCGATGGAACTGGAAAGTTTATTTGTCCAGGCCTTATAGATGCTCACGCTCACATTGAATCATCACTAACTACCCCAAACCAATACTACAAAGCTGCTCTTTTACATGGAATAACTTCAATTATCACAGATCCTCATGAAATAGCAAATGTTCTTGGAGCTGATGGTATTAATTTAATGATTGATTTAAGTAAAGACATTCCATTTGACTTTTACTTTATGCTTTCCTCTTGTGTACCTGCTACATCTTTTGAAACTTCTGGTGCAGTATTAGAAAGTAAGGATTTAAGTCCTTTATATTCTAATCCAAAAGTTCTTGGACTAGCTGAGGTTATGAATTTCCCTGCTGTTTTAAATTGTGAAGAAAATATGATAGATAAAATATGGGATGCTAAAACTAAGGGCTTAGTTATTGATGGTCATGGAGCTGGCTTTGATATTACAAAGTTAAATGCTTATGCAACTGCAAATATAGTTACTGATCACGAATGTCATACTGCTGAAGAAGTTGTAGATAGATTAAGAAGAGGTATGTATGTACTTATTAGAGAAGGAACTGTAGCTAAAAACTTAAAAGAACTTATAAAGGCTACATCAATTGCAAATAGCAGAAGAGTTTGCTTATGTACTGATGATAAACACATAGATGATTTATATGCTAATGGTAGTATAGATCATTCTATAAGATTGGCAACAGAATATGGTCTTAAACCAGAAACAGCAATTCAAATGTCTACTTTAAATACAGCTGAATGTTATAATATAAAGCATAAAGGAGCTATTGCCCCTGGATATATTGCTGACTTTATTATTTTAGATCAATTAGATACATTTAATATAAATTCAGTTTATAAAAACGGTAAGCTAGTAGTTAAAGAAAATAAATTATTAACTGAACTTGAAGCTAATAATATAAAAATTGAAAGCAAAAACAGCATTAATCTTCCTAAGTTATCTTTAGATAGCTTCAAAATAGATATTAAGAATAAAAACATTCTTAATGTAATTGAATTAATTCCAAATAAACTTGAAAGTAATCACTTAGAAATTGATATAAAGACTTTATCTAATAAAGATTTATTTACTGCTGATGTAAATGAGGATTTACTAAAAATATCTGTTATTGAACGACATAAAGCAAGTGGTAATATCGGACTTGGAGTTATTAAGGGATTAAACTTAAAAGAAGGTGCTATAGCTACTACTATTGCCCATGATTCACATAATATGATAGTTTGTGGATGTAATGATGAAGATATGCTTTTTGCTATTGAAGAATTAAAGAAAATTAGTGGTGGAATTATAGTAGTTAAAAATAAAAAGGTTCTAGCTTCTATTCAACTTGAAATTGGTGGTTTAATAACTTCTCGTAAATCAAGTGAAGTAATTGAAGATTTACATAAGCTTCATGATGCTATAAATAAAACAGCACCAAATATAAATTTCAATCCATTTTTAACATTATCATTCTTATCACTTCCAGTTATTCCAACATTAAAAATAACTGATAAGGGATTATTTGATGTTACAAAATTTGAGTTTATAGATATTGCAAAATAAAATATACATAATATAAAAGTCTTATCTGTCAAACAGATAAGACTTTATTAATGCAAAAAATTCTCTTGTATACATTATAGGCATTAATGTTGGTATAGTTATATTAGTATAAAAGCTTACATTTTCATATCCATTTCTCTTTGCGAGAATACTGCTTCTAAAGGCATGGAAATCTGAAGTTACAACTTTAAAGCTCAAATCCTTAACATCTTCTCCGGTATATTTTTCTATAACATCTTTTGAAAATTTAAAGTTTTCACTTGTACTAGTAGATTTATCTTCAACTATAATTTTACTTTCATTTACACCCTTGCTAACTAAATAACTTTTCATAGCTTCAGCTTCAGTTATGTCTTCACCAGGTCCCATACCTCCTGATACAATTATATTTACATCATTTATGCTTAAATATTTTATAGCCCTATCTAATCTTTGCTTTAATGTTGTGCTTATTTTTGTTCCATTTATTCCAGCACCTAAGACTAAAACATAATCTGCTCTTGAAGTATCCCATTTAGGATATCCAATAATAAAGCATTGCCCTATAATAAAAATAGCTAAACATACAGATATAATTACTCTACTTGCTTTTAATAATTTATTTGTAATTTTATTAGCTTTTAACTTATCCTTAGTAAAATGATAAATTATTAATAGACTTCCTAATATAATAAAAGGAAAACTAAAGCTTATTTTTCCTCTTAGTATATTTAAAATTACAATATATGCACATATAAAAATCCCCGTATATAAATCCCACTTTTTATTTATTTTCATAACAACCTCTCTCCTTAATTAAATATAGTTATAAATTAACGCTATATTATACAAATCAAGCTTTTCAATAATACTTATAGTATAATAATAACAACATAAGAATTTATTTTCCATAATATAACACATTCTTAATAAACTCTTATAGAAATTATCATATTTAATCTAAATAAAGGACGGATATTAAATGAGCAAAAAAGTTCTTATTATACTAGGTAGTATATTTTTAATTATATTGCTTTTAGTGGTTTCAATTATTGGAGTATATTATTTTTACTTTTCTCCTAAGATTACAACAACACCTATTACTAAGGAAGTTATCTTAGATGATAAAACATTAATTAAAAAATTTTTACCTAGTAACTTTAATATTTCATTTTCAGAAGTTTCTGTAGAATCAGATACAATTTTCTCTGAAGAGGAACTAACTGATTTATTTATTTTATCTATAAACGAAGTTCAAGAGCTAAAAGATATTGTAACTGGCTTAAAAGTAGATATAAATGATAATACTATCGACTTTTATATCCATTATAAAATTAAGGATATTCCTCTTGAGTCTAAGCTTACTTTTACATGCAGAGCTGAAAATGGAACTGCAATTTTCCACTATGAAAAAGGAAATGTAGGATTTTTGGATATTCCAAGGGAAGTATTATTTTCTAAGCCAATTGATAGTTCTATAATTGACTTAAACTCGGCTAATGGAGATATAATATTGGCTTTTAAAGAAATAAAACAACTAGATATTAAAGAAGCTACTACTATTCCCAATGGAATAAAGCTAGTATTTAGAGGAACTATTAGATTTTGGGATTGGCTTACTAACTAATAAAAAACAAGGCAGCTTACATTAATACTGCCTTGTTTTTCTATTATAAATCTTCTATTTTTATAACATCATATCCTGCTTCATCTATAGCTTCTGTTAATTTTTCATTATTTTCAGTAGTTTCTACTAAAGCATATTTTCCTTCTAAGCTAACATCTATTGATGATACTCCACTTAATTCTTCTAAAGCTTCCTTTACGTGAGATACACAATGACCACAGCTCATTCCTTCTATTAATATTTTCTTTTTCATATTAAACTCCTCCTATTAATTTTTATTTGGATTAAATCTTTTTAACCTTAATGCATTTAATAAAACTGATACAGAACTTAAGCTCATAGCTGTTGCAGCTATCATAGGATTTAATAATGGCCCCCCAAATATATGAAGTACTCCCATTGCAACTGGTATTCCTAATACGTTATATCCAAATGCCCAGAATAAGTTTTGCTTAATGTTTTTTATAGTTTCCTTACTTAGCTTTATTGCTGTTGAAACATCCATTAAATCACTTCTCATAAGAACTATATCTGCTGATTCTATTGCTACATCTGTTCCTGATCCAATTGCTATTCCTATATCAGCTTGTGCTAATGCAGGTGCATCATTAATACCATCACCAACCATTGCAACCTTCTTATTTTCACCTTGAAGCTTTTTAACTTCATTAGCCTTATCTTCAGGTAATACTTCTGCTAAAACAATATCTATTCCTACTTCTTTTGCAATTGCATTAGCTGTCTTTTTATTATCACCTGTAATCATTGCTACCTTTATTCCCATATCATGAAGTGTTTGGATAGCTTTTTTACTACTTGCTTTTACTGTATCTGCTACTGCTATTATTCCCTTTAACTCTCCATTTATTGAAACATACATTGGTGTTTTTCCTTCTTCGGCTAATTTATCACTTTTTTCACCTAGTATACTTGTATTAATATCTCTTTCTACCATTAATTTTTTATTTCCAAGCAAAATTATATTTTCTTCTATTTTTACCTCTATTCCATGACCTGGTATTGCATTGAAGTTTTCTATTTCTTTAAAGTTTAACTTCTTTTCTTCTGCTGCTCTTACTATTGCTTCTCCTAATGGATGCTCTGAACCTTTTTCAGCACTTGCCGCTAAAACTAATATGTCATCTTCTAAAGCTCCATTTGTAACTACATCTGTTACCTTTGGTTTTCCTTCTGTAATTGTTCCTGTTTTATCAAATACAATAGTTTCTATTTTATGAGCAGTTTCTAAGGCTTCTCCACCTTTGATTAAAACTCCATATTCTGCTCCTTTTCCTGTTCCAACCATTATAGCAGTTGGTGTAGCTAATCCTAATGCACACGGACAAGCTATTACTAATACAGCAATAAATATGCTTAAGGCAAATATCGCATCTTCTCCTGCAATTAACCAAGCTAAAGATGATATGATAGCTAATACAATTACTATAGGAACAAAATATGCTGAAATAATATCTGCCATTTTTGCAATTGGTGCCTTTGTTCCTTGTGCATCTTCTACTAGCTTTATAATTTGTGCTAAGGCTGTATCTTTCCCAACTTTAGTAGCCTTATATTTTATAAATCCTGTTTTATTAATACTTGCTCCAATTACCTTACTTCCAATAGTCTTTTCAACTGGAATACTTTCTCCTGTAAGCATTGATTCATCAATAGATGTATTTCCATCTACTACTTCTCCATCAACGGGTAACTTTTCACCTGGCTTAACTATAATAATATCTCCTACTATCACTTCATCTAACTGAACTACTTGTTCCTTGTTATCTCTTATGATAGTAGCTGTTTTTGGTGCTAATCCCATTAATTTTTTTATAGCTTCTGATGTTTTTCCCTTTGAAACTGCTTCTAAGTATTTACCTAATGTAATTAATACTAGTATTACTGCTGCTGATTCAAAGTATAAATGCATTGCATATTCATGCTCACCTATATTTATTTTATATATAGCAAATACTCCATAAATAAATGCTGCTAAAGTTCCAATAGAAATAAGTGAATCCATATTAGGACTTAATTTAAATAAATTCTTTAATCCAACCTTATAGAACTTATATCCTGCTATCATTACAGGAATAGTTAAAATTAATTGAATTAATGCAAAGTTTAAAGGGTTCATCATTGGATCAATAATCTTAGGAAGATGTAATCCTACCATATGTCCCATACTAATTATTAATAAAGGAACTGTAAATATTGAAGAAATAATAAATCTATTTAATAACTTTTTACTTTCACTAACAGTTTTTTCTTCTTTTTTTACTTCTTCTTCCTTTATTAACTTATAGCCTGCTTTATCTACTACAGCTTTAATTTGCCCATAAGTAACTACATCTTCATCCATTGTTACAGTTAATTTTTCAGTAGCAAAGTTAACTGTTGAAACCTCTATCCCCTGAAGCTTTTTAGTTACTTTTTCAACTCTATTAGCACAAGCTGAGCAAGTCATTCCTTCTACTTTAAATGTTTGTGTTTTTAAATTTTTTCGTACTTTATAACCTGACTTTTCAACCTTTTCTTCTATTAAGGCAGTATTTACTTTTTCTTCATCAAACTTTATACTTAATGTTTCAGTTGCAAAATTCACATTTGCTTCTTCAACACCATCAAGCTTTTTCATTACCCGTTCAACTCTATTTGCACATGCTGAACAAGTCATACCATCAATTTTAAATGATTTACTAATTGTCATCCTATGACCTCCAAATTATTTACTCATTACTTTTTCAAGAATTTTTACTATTTCATCTATTTTTTCTTCCCCGTTATCATTCATACAAGCATCCTTAACACAATGGTGTAAATGTCTTTTTAATATTAATAAATTTGCTTTTCTTAATAATGATTGAGCTGCAACTATTTGATTAGATATATCAACACAATATCTTTCTTCTTCAATCATTTTTATTATTCCATCTATTTGACCTCTTGCAGTCTTTAAAGATTGTAATGCTTTTTTTCTTTCTTCATTCATATTTATACCTCCCCACCCCTAGGGGGTGTCTATGTGTTTATTATATACCTATATTTTTTTCTGTCAATATATTTTTTTAAATTTAAAAGGTAGCCAAGATATACGCTCCCTGTATATTAGATAAAGAGCACTTCAACATAGCCTACCTTTTATATAAATATTATTATCTTTTATTCAATACAAAATTCATATTCTTCTTTATGTAAGTTTCCTAAATATATATTTTCTAAATACTCTCCTAATATATTATAGCTTTTTTTTATTTCTTCTAATGGAGTTAAAGGATTATCCATTTTATATCTTGGGAAGTATCTAGATAAATGAAGAGGAATCTTATTATCTATTGATGCTAAAAAATCACCAATATTTCTTAAGGTCTTTTCATCAGTATTTTCTCCTGGAACTAAAAGAGTAGTTACTTCTATATGACATCCCATCTCATAAGCTATTTTTATGCTTCTTTCTACTTCCTTTAAAGTTCCAAAACATAACTTTTTGTAATAGTCATCTCCACCCTTTAAATCAATATTTAGAGCATCTACAAATACTAATAAATTTCTTAATGGCTCTTCATTAATATAACCATTTGTTACAAGAACTACTTTATGATTAGGATTTAATTCTTTTATTTTTTTAGCAACATCTAAAACATATTCATACCAAATTGTAGGCTCATTATATGTAAAGGCTAATCCCATATTATCCTTATTAGTCATTGATATTTCTATTATTTGTTCTGGTGAAATAAACTTACTTTCTGACTTACATTGTGAAATGCTATAGTTTTGACAAAAAGAACATTTAAAATTACAACCAAATGAGCCTATAGAAAGTATTTCTGAATTAGGATAGAAATTATAAAGAGGCTTCTTTTCTATTGGATCTATAGAAACTGACGTTACTTCACCATAATTTAATGTATATAGTCTTAAAATCCCCTCTTCATCTTTCATTGCCTTTCTTACATTACAAAGTCCTATGTGCCCTTCTTTTATAAGACAATTATGAGGACAAAGATTACATTTTACTTTCCCATCTTCTACATTATAAAATAATGCTTCCTTAATCATCATCCTCTACCTCTCTATATCTTTCTACTTTAAATCTCTCCAAGGTATACCTTTCATTTGGTGAAATCCCACCTTTTTCTAAAGCTATTGAAACTTGCTGTTCTCTTGTATTTACTCCTTCTAAATTAGGTAATAATAATCCTCGTTTGCCCCCTGAGGTTACAATTACACCGTAAGTCTTAGGATCTAAATCTTCAAATGTAGTTTTTTCAGCTGGATACAATAAATCTACAGAAATATCTATTTCTAAAAGCTCCTCCTTTTTTACTTGCGAAAATCTCGGATCATTTAAAGCTGCACTTATAGAATTTTTAATTATTTCTTCTGCAATTGAATTAGTAGTTGGTGATATAGTTCCTATACAGCCCCTTAGCTCCCCATTAATTTTTAAAGAAACAAAAACTCCTTTTTTTTCTTCTACTAACTCTTTATCCTTAACATCTTCTAAGTTTAACAAAATACCTTTATTATAATAACTATCTAAATTTTTTCTTGCTAATCTTGTATAAGGATTTCCTTCATTTATTCTTCTTATATGTTCTAACTCTTTTTCAGATAACATTTCTTCTAATAAACATCCCTGGTCTTCTTTAAACTCCATAACGCCATATCCAACCCCTAAAGGTCCTTCATAACTTAACAATTTACTTTTAACTGTTGTAGAACCTATTGCTCCTGAAAGTATATAAATGGATCTTAACCCACATTGTCCTGCTTCATTTACTAAAGTTTTGTCTAAAGAAAATAATTTTTTTAAATTTCCACTTTCCAATGTATTTATAAGACTATTATCGAATTCTTTGCCTAATGGAGTATAAGGATATGGTCCATTTTCAATTAACCTATGAGATAAATCTCCTGATGCAATAAATACAGCTTTTTTACCTAAGTTATTAACAGACTTGTTTATACATTCTCCAAATTTAACTAACTCCAATGGAGATAAAAGTCCATATGTTATAGAAACAAGCTTATATCCCTTACTATTATTTAAGTAATACAGTGGAATTATTGATCCATGATCTAATTCTAATGGAATTCCATAATTTTTTACTGAATCTTCATTTAAATCTGCAACTACTATACCCTTTTCATTTGAATTTTTTATTATTTCTGATGTTAAGGTTATATCTATTTCATATCCTAACTTTACTTGTGGAGCTCCGAATTTACTTAAATCTCCACTAATACTTTTAGATGTAAACATAGATATACCATCTCTAAACACCGGTCCATGAGGTGTCACTAAAATAATTGTTTCAACATCTAATTTATCTATTTTATCACCAATATATTTACAGCTATCTATAGTCATTCTTATATCTTCTTCTCTTCCTTTTCCAACTTCGGGAATCATAATTGGAGGATGTGGCATTAAAAAATAATCTAACATAACTTCACCGCCTTATTATTCTCTAACTATTAGTATATATATTTTATAGTGATTATTATTCATCTAATTTAGTAATCTCTGTGTTAAGATTGTTAATTTAATACTATAAAAAATAGTAAATTAAAAAAGAGCTTAGTAAAAATATTTATCCTTACTAAACTCTCTTTTAATTCAATAATTTATATGTTACAAATTATATCTATTTTCTTTTTCTGTAAATACTAACTCCACCTATTGATGCTAATAAACCTAATAATACTGTACTAGTACTTGATGTTCCACCTGTATTAGGTAATTTATTGCTTTCACCTTTTCCTGTAGAAGTATTGTTTTGTTCATTATTAGTTTGTCCATTTTCAAGCTTTAATATTTCTTCTTCTGCTTTAAGAAGCTTATCTATATTATTTACTAATTTTTTTTGTACTTCAGTTAAAGAATTATAAGCATTTCTTGCTTCTTCAACTTTTACCTTATCCTCTATTTTAATTTTCTCTGGTAGAGTATTTATTAAATCTTCTACTTTTTGCGCCGCCTTTATGTCTTCATTTTTTTCTTCTTCTGCTTTTTCAAGTTCTTTTATTTTATTTTCTGCATTTATAAGTTTGTCTACATTAGAAACTAAATCCTTTTGCTCTGTTGTAAGCTTCTCATAGCTATTTCTTACTTCTAATATATAATTTTTATCTTCTAAAGTAACTTCATTAGGTATTTCATTTATCTTATTTATTACTACTTGTGCAGCTTCCTTATTTATAACATCACTTGGTGCTACATAACCATCTTTAACTTCTAAAACTGAAACTGTACCACTAACTTCATTTGCTATTACTACTAATGGATATCCTGTTTCACTATTTTCAGCTGAAATAAAATCTATTCCTTCAGAAGATACATCACCTAATATATCTTCTGAAAAATCTCTTGTATTAGTATAATTTACAAAGGTTGCTTCATTAGGATTAGTAATATCATATGCCATTACTCCTCCAACCCTTTCTATACCAATAAATGCATAAACTTTATCTCCAGCCTTACCTATTCTTACTTCTTCTGCTTCAGGACCTTTTTTACCACTTCTATTATCTAAAGTACGATTTTTATTTGAACAGTTAAAGTATTCTGGTAATCTATCTGCTATTATATTTTCAAATTCACTTCCACTATCAAATACTTGTTCCATAGTTTCTGCATCCCATATAGAAAATGAACGTCCACCTAAAATATAATTTTTATCTTCTTCTAATCCATCATGCTTTGAGTTATCAAGAGCATCTACTTTTTCACCACTAATTTTTATAGATTTAATTCCCTTAAACTGATTTTCTTCTTGTATATGAGGGAAATCTTCTACAACATATTCTCTTCCATCACCTTCATTAGCAGTTAAAATGTACTTTTTACCATTTAACTCATATAAGCTTATTCCATCTGGCATATAAACACCATACAAGTTTTCTTCAGTTTTAATATTTATTTTACCATCCTTTACTACGTCTATAGCATTTCTTTCTTGTGAATGGTCTTTAAATCCTAATCCTTTAACTGATATAAATTCACCTTTTTCTATATCTAATGTTGCAATTGCATTATTTTCTTGAAGACTTATATATGCTAACTTACTTTCTGAATCTACAGCTATATATTCTGGCTCTAAATCCTCTGATGGCTTAGCATCCTTTTTTAATATTACTTTGTTAGCTAGTAACTGTTCTCTATTTTCATCAAACTTTTCAAAAGTAACTAATTTACTAGTTTTGTTATTAATATCTATAATGGTTGTAGTTCCCTGTGGATCTTCTATACCTTCACCGTATCCATGTCTTGGTTCTCCCTCGTTAGCTACTAATATGTATTGTGAATTTGGAGTATATGTAACCATGTCAGGTTGTATACCACAATCATAAATTTCTTTTAAGTTTCCTTCATAGTCTACTACTACTACTTTCCCATCTTTATTATATGATTTTTCTTGCACTGAAACTGCTATTTCTTTTCTTTCATTACTTATAGAAATACTAGTTATATCTCCATAAACAAATCCATTTTCTTCAACAAATTCCTTTACATCTATTGTTTTTTCTTCCTTTAGCTCTGACTTACCATCTTTAATTCCATCAATGCTTACGATATGTATCTTAGAAGCTATACCATTTATAACATAAAATTTATTATTGTCCTTATTATATTTCACTATTTCAGCTGCTCCACCATCTTCACTACTATTTCCTGTGAAAAATCCTGCAATTTTTTCTATTTCTAATGTATTATTACTTTCATTTAATGCATTTACAAATGTTCCTGTAAAACTTCCGCTTAATAATACTCCTAATGTCATAGCACAAATCAGTCTTTTGTATATCTTATTTTTAATCATAAAAAATCTCCTTAACATATAATTATCTTTATTCTAACGATTAAAAGTAATGACTATATTAAGAAGATGTTATGTCATTTTAACATTTGTTAAAAATAAAAAATTAAACTCTGACACTAATCAGAGTTTATTTTATGTAATTATTTAATTTTCATATTTATTAAATGCTTTCTAGCTTTTTTCTTTTATTAGTTTTTATTTTATCTACAAGCCATGATATTCCTATACTTAACTCAAATAATAATACCATAGGTATTCCAAGGAACATTTGTGACACTACATCTGGTGGTGTTATAAATGCTGCCACTACGAAAAGTATAATAATAAATACCGGCTGCTTTTTTAATAAAAAGTCTGGTTTTACTAAACCTACCATAGATAATAAAAGTACTACTATAGGCATTTCAAATACAGCACCAAAACATAAAAGCATAGTGCTAATAAATGAAACAAAGGCATCTACTGATACCATTGACTTTATTCCAGGTACCTGAATATTTATAAAGAAATTAATTGTTATAGGTAAAACTACCTCATAACAAAAAACTACGCCTCCTGCAAAAAATATTATTCCTAATATTAATGAAAGTATTATATATATTTTTTCTTTTTTATAGAGTCCCTTACATATAAATAACCATATTTGTAATAATGTTATTGGTGAACTTATAATAACACCACAAGTAAGAGCTAATTTAACATATACTATAAAAAGCTCTGATGGAGCAATATATACAAGATTCATTCCCTTGCTTAACTCTAAGATATACTTAACTATTATATCTACATATTGATAACATAAAAGGGCTGCTACAAGATTTACTATAGCAATTATTGTTAATCTTCTTCTAAATTCAGTTAAATGATCTATAATAGATAATTGTTTATCCTTGCTACTCATTGTATTACCCCCTTAAAAACAATTCTATAAGTAAACTATTATTTTGCATCTGCTTCGTCTTCTACTAAACTTGTAACTTCTTTTTGTATTTGTGTTGTTCCTTTACGGAATTCTCTTATAGCTTGTCCCATTGACTTTCCTATTTGTGGTAACTTTGATGGTCCAAATACCACAAGAGCTATACATAATATTAATATTAATTCCCCAGCACCTAATTTTCCAAACATATTTTTTACCTCCGTTATTTTCTTTCTATTTTTAAACTTAATTATTTTTTATATTAAATTCCCTCTATCCTAATAGATTAGAAAGGAAATTATAGTCGTCTTCAATAAATCCATTTATACAATTTGCAGTAACTTTAAAATAATCAATTGTAGTATTATCTACAATATTTTTTGTAAATTTACCTATCCAAACCGTTAAATGTTCTTTTAAGAAATGATTTTGATACTTTAATAGTTTTTCTAACATTTCTTCATTTTCATCCTTAATAGCTTTTACAGTCTCATAGCTTAAGTAATACATAAACTCTAATTCAAAACCTATAAAATCATCTGGAACATTATTTTTCTTTTCTATTTCAAGGCCTGCATTTTCATAAAGCCTTCTGACTTGTATTGTTGTTTCTCCAAACATATGCTTTTTAACAGTTCTATAAACTGATTCATATGGTGGAGCTGGAATTCTTTTAGGTCCAAAAAATAATCTTGCATATTCAACTTTTATTTCCTTATGTAATTCCTCTAAACCTTCTTTACTTAAACTTGAAAAATATGATATAAAATCACTCTCATAACCAGGAATCTCATCTGTTATAACTTGCTCCTTACAAACATCAGCTACATCCATTAAAGTGCTTGTACTTGGTTCACTAACATATAAGTTTTTTAACCAAAAATACATTCCGCATCTATATTCCATAAATTCTTTTAATAAAGTAGTATCATTCATTTATTACTCCTCCTCATTTGTTATCTTAGTACGAAGCCTTTTCTTTTCTCTTGCATACTATACATTTATCTCCATCTTCAACCTTTATAGGGTCATTACACACTAAACAAGATAATGACGTTACCTCAAATTCCTTAAATACTTCAATGCCATCGCCTTTTCTTATAACTTGACTTGGAGCTTTATCTAAGCACACTAAACTACATAAACCACAATGAGTACATCTAGTATAGTTATGAATAAACTTTCTTTTTCCATTTTCATCACTTTTTACTTCTATAGCTACCTGTGGACATATCCTAGCGCAAATTCCACATCCCCAACATTTATCATTTACATCTATTCCACACCAGCCATACTTATCTTTATCTTTCGTAAATATTTCTTTACCCTTTAATTTATTTAATAACAAACTACGATAAATCTTTGCATTTTTATTTTGCTCAATTTTTATAGGTGCAACATTAGTCATTAATCTCTTTGATTCTTCTCCCCACATTTTAAATAATTCTCTTCTAGTATATTCGCGCGTAGGTAGTTTTTCATAATCATTTATTATGGTAACTCTTCCATTAAATTCATCTTCACCTAAAAATATCTTTAGTCTTTCTAAGTTAAGTCCAATTTGTTTTTTAAGTCTTTCTTCCTTGCAATGTTCACATTTTTTAACTAATAATTTAATATTATTATCTATAGCTACATATGCAAGAAACTCCCATGGTAATGATGCTAAACAATTAACCTTTAAATCAGTAGTTTCAGCTTCTAATGAACAGCTAATAATAATATCATCTGATTTATTTATTGCATTATATTGTTTTTCAACTACTTCAATCATTGGTACAAATGTTCCTGTTGGGCATACTGAAATGCAAGTCCCACAATTCGAACACTTTTCATCATCTATTTCTAATCCATTTTCCATAGAAATAGCTTTATCCTTACAACACTCTTTACATAGCTCACACTTCTCTCTTTTTTGAAGACTATTTATACATCTATTTTTTCTAAGAGATGGTGTTTCTTTTGTGGTTATCTTATCTATCATATATCGAGATATTAAACTACTTATCATATTGCTCCTAAATATTAATCTTTATTAGTCAGACTAAAGTATCTGACTAATAAAGATATTCTTACTTAAATTATTTTCTTACTATAAATCTCATTGAAGGATTTGTAGCTTCAACTGTAAAGTCATGACCTTCCTTTACTCCAACCTTATCTAGTTCAGCAAGATCTCCAAAAGTTAAAACCTTAACCGGGCATGCTTCTACACAAGCTGGTTCTTCACCTGCTGCAAGACGATCCTTACAGAAATCACATTTATGTGAAACCTTCTTAGTTTCATTAAACTTTGGTGAATCATAAGGACATACCTTTATACAAGTCTTACATCCAACACATGTTTTGTAATCTGTTGAAACTATACCAGTTTCAGCATCTTTTGTAATTGCTCCTACTGGGCAATTTTCAGCACATGCTGGCTTTTCACAGTGGCAACATCCAACTGTTAAGTATGGTCCATTATCCTTTACTTCAAAGTTATCTGCTACACGTAAAAATTCTCCTGGTTCAGAATAATTAGCCGCTTGACATGCTGTTTGACAACCTTGACATCCTATACAATATCTTTGGTCAAGTAAAAATCCTAATTGCTTTGCCATATATATTAACCGTCCTTCCTAAGCTATATTATGCTTTAACTACTTCTACTAGATTTGAATGGAATGTTGATCCATCTCCTATATCAGAAACCTCTTCTGATGTAGTTGAGTTAATATTTCTTCCACCATTTAGTTTCCCCCATGGACAAGCATAAGATAATACTACTCCTGGAAGTACTCTTTCTGAAGTTATTTTAACCTTTAAGTTACAATCTCCACGATCATTTTTTACAGTAGCCATATCACCATCATTTATTCCACGAGCTTCTGCATCTACTGGATTCATAAATAATAATGGTTCCCCTGCAACAGCTTGGATATGAGGTAATTGTGACATTTGTCCATTTATTAAGTTCTTAGTATGTAATGTCATAAATGATAATGGATATTTAGCATAAAGCTCTGGACTACCTTCTTTTGATTCTCTTTCAGGTACATATTCAGCTACTGGATGTAACCCTGCATCTTCTTTTATCTTTTCTGAATAGAATTCTATTTTTCCAGATGGTGTTGGGAACTTCTTGTCTGCATATGGAACTCCTGGAGTTACCTTATACCAATGCTTTTCCTTTAAATCTTCATAAGTTAATCCATTAAATATATCCCCTGCATTTTCTAATGTTTCTCTTATTATTTCTTCAGTTGTTAAATCAAATTCTGGATCATCAAATCCCATTGCTTTTGCTAATCCCTTAAACATATCTACATTTGATTTACATTCACCTAACGGCTCAATTGCTTTTTCATTTAAGCTTATATACCATGATAAGTATGCTTGATTTAAATCATCTTGCTCAAATAATGTACTTGCAGGTAAAACTATATCAGCATAATCAACAGTATCTGTATGGAATATATCAGAAACTACTGTAAATAAGTCTTCTCTTTCTAATCCCTTACGAGTTTTTTCAACGTTTGGTGTTGAAGCCATTGGATTTGCAACAAAAACAAACATTTGCTTGATTGGAGTTTCTTTAGTTGATTCTAATTCTCCAGTTAGTGCCTTACTAACTTCTATCATATTTATAGCTCTTGGGTTTTCATTTGTATTTAAATGTGTTGCTCCAAGAACATCCCAATCTACTGCCCAAGTATGCATATTGAAGAATGCATATCCTGCATTTGCACCTGTACCTATATTTCCAGTTAATGCTGGTAAGAAAGTAATAGGTCTTATAATTGATCCACCATTAGTACGACGTTGAATACCATATCCAATACGGATAATTGAAGGCTTAGTTTGTCCATACATTCTAGCAAATTCTATTATTTGCTCAGGAGCTACTCCTGTTATTTGTGAAGCCTTATCTACTGTGTACTTAGCTGCTTCTACCTTTAGCTCTTCAAAACCATGTGTATATTGTTCAACAAACTCTTTATCATGAAGATTTTCTGTAATTATTATATTAATTACAGCTAATGCTAAAGCTGCATCTGTTCCTGGCTTTGGTCTTATAAATATATCAGCATATTGTGATACTGGTGTTGGAGTTGAGTTTACAACTACTATTTTCCCACCATTTTCTTTACACTGCTTAATAAATTTAACTTGATGAACTCCAGTTGCTGCTTCATTTGTTCCCCATGAAACATATAGCTTTGTATTTGCGTATTCTTCTGGGTCCACCCCTATTTCTGCTCCATAAGTATATGGAATAGCTGCTTGCCCTGTTGCTAAACAAATCTTACCTAAAGTTCCTGCTGCTCCAAGCTTATTAAAGTAACGAGCTGGTATAGAGTAGTTTGAAACATAACCTAATGTTCCTGAATAGAAATATGGTAATATAGCATTTGGACCATATTCTTTTATAACTTTCTTAGTATTTTTAGCAATAGCTTTGTATGCTTCATCCCAAGAAATTCTTTCAAACTTACCTTCACCTTTTTTACCTACACGCTTCATTGGATACATAAGTCTATCTGGATTGTATAAATAGTTCACGTAGTGATTCATTTTTACACAAACATTTCCACCTGTATATGGATTATCTCCACCCTTAATTCTTATAACCTTACCATCAACTACTTGAGTCTTTATTGAACAAGTATCATGACAGTTTCTTGGACAAGTACTTTTTATCCATTGTCCTTCTGTTGTAAACTTTTCTGGCTTTGTATTTTGTGGTATTTCATAAGTTGCTTCTTCTTCCTTACCACATCCAGTTAATGTTGTTAAAGCTGCTGCTCCCGTTGTAGCTGCTGAAACCTTTAAAAAACTACGTCTTGATAATTTAATGTTGTTTAGGAATTTTTCCCATCTTCTTTCCTTAGACATTAATATCCCCCTTGTAAAATATACTTAACGTATTTAATCTTATAGAATAAACATTCTATAAACTTTAAGATTTATTTGTTGTAATTATTAAAATATAAATAAAATCATTGCAGTAAACAAATAATTTAAACGATAACAAAATTTATTAAGTTTTGTTATTTTTTTAACTCAAAGTGTTATTATTTTAACATATTCGATGATTTATGACAATGTTAGATATGGTTTTTTTATTATTATTTAAAAATTACTGAAAATAATTATATTATTTTATATTTATTTCAAAAATATTCTATTTTTTTATTTTTATAAAATTACTTATCAATATAAAAAGAGAATTCAAATAAATTGAATTCTCTTCTCCTAAAAATCTTACTATTTAAATTAAACTTAAATATTCATCTACCTTATTTGCAGCTTCTCTTCCTTCGTTTATTGCCCATACTACTAAAGATTGCCCTCTTCTTGCATCTCCTGCTACAAATATCTTTTCTTTGTTAGTTTTAAAATCTCCATATTCACCCTTAATATTGTTTCTTCCATCTCTTTCTAACCCAAAACTATTAATATTATATTCTTCTGTCCCCACAAATCCCATTGCTAATAAGATTAAGTCTGCCTTCCAACTTTTTTCTGTTCCTTTTATTTCCTTAGGTATAACATACCCTTTTTCATTTTTAACCCATTCAACATCTACTGTTATAGCTTCTTTTAAAATACCATTATCACCAACTAAAGTTTTTACTGTAGTACAATACATTCTTGGATCTTCTCCATACTTCTCAATAAACTCTTCTTGACCATAATCAGTATTTAATATTTTAGGCCATTGCGGCCATGGATTTTCATCCCCTCTAGTAGTAGCTGGCTTTTGCATTATCTCAAATTGAACTAAAGATTTACATCCATGTCTTAATGAAGTTGCTACGCAATCTGTTCCCGTATCCCCTCCACCAATTACAATAACATTTTTATCCTTTGCAGAAATATAATTGTTATCTTCTAAATTACTATCTAATAAGCTCTTAGTGTTTTTACTTAAAAAGTCTACTGCAAAATAAACTCCTTTAAGGTCTCTTCCTGTAACATTTAAATCTCTTGGCATAGTAGCTCCGGTTGCTAAAACTATAGAATCAAATTCTTTTAATATTTTTTCTTCAGAGTAATTTTTCCCTATATTTGCATTAGTTATAAATTCTATACCTTCAGCCTTCATTAAATTTACTCTTCTTTCAATTACACCTTTATCAAGCTTCATATTAGGAATACCATACATTAATAATCCACCAATTCTATCATTTCTTTCAAAAACAGTTACATTATGACCTCTTTTATTTAATGTATCTGCTGCTGCTAATCCTGCTGGTCCTGAACCAATAACAGCTACTTTTTTATCACTTCTAACCTTTGGTGGATTAGCCTTTATTATTCCTTCTTCAAAGGCTCTGTCTATTATACTTCTTTCATTATCCTTTATAGTTACACAATTTCCATTTAATGATACAGTGCATGCTTTTTCACAAGGTGCAGGACATACTCTCCCTGTAAACTCTGGGAAGTTGTTAGTCTTTAATAATCTTTTAAGAGCTAACTCCCATTTACCTCTGTAAATTAAATCATTCCATTCTGGAATAAGATTATTTATAGGACATCCTGAAACCATTCCATTAATTAATATACCTGATTGGCAAAAAGGAACACCACAATCCATACATCTAGCACCTTGAACTTCTTGTTCATCCTTAGGAAGTAAATTATGAAATTCACTCCAATCATTTAATCTATCTAAAGGGGCATTATTATTTCCCCTTTTTTGTGAAAACTCTAAAAAACCTGTTGATTTTCCCATTTTTCATGCCCCCTTAATTATTTACCTTTACATTTTCATAAAAAGCGGCTATTAAAGCTTCTTCACCTTCTAGCCCTTTACTTTCCATTTCTTCTACTATATTTAACATTCTCTTATAATCTCTTGGAATAACCTTTTTAAATTTATCTTTTAACTCATCAAACTTCTCTAAAACCAATTTTCCCTTAGTTGAATTAGTTTCTACCACATGTTCTTTAACTAATGCTTTAACTATTTCTAAATCATTGTTATCTAATTTCTCTACATCTACCATTTGTTTATTAACCTTAGGCTCAAAATTGTCTCCATTATCTAATACGTAAGCTAATCCTCCACTCATGCCTGCTGCAAAATTTATTCCTGTATCCCCTAAAATAACAACAGTTCCTCCTGTCATATATTCACAACCATGAGATCCTATTCCTTCTACAACAGTTGTTGCTCCCGAATTTCTTACTGCAAATCTTTCTCCTGCTACACCATTAATAAACATTTTTCCTGATGTTGCTCCATACATTCCTATATTACCAACTATAATATTTTCATCAGCTTTAAACTTTATATTTTTAGGTGGATATACTATTATCTTTCCACCGGATAGCCCCTTACCTAAATAGTCATTAGCATCACCAATAACTTCTAAAGTAAGTCCATTTGGAATAAATGCCCCAAAGCTTTGTCCAGCCGCACCATGACATCTTATTCTTAAAGTATCTTCTGGTAATCCCTTTTCTTTATATCTTCTTGTAACTTCTGAACCTAATATTGTTCCTAAAGTTCTATCTGTGTTTTTTACATCAATTTCTATATCAAGATTTTCTCCATTACTTAAAGCTTTTAATGCTTCTTTTAATAATAAAGTTGTATCTAACACAGATTCTAATTTATGATGATTAAAAGTTTTAGTTCTATCAAACTTACTTTCCTTATTTAAACAATCTGAACATCTATAAATAATATTACTTAAATCAACAGTCTTAGCCTTCCAGTTTTTAATATCTTTTTTTTGTTTAAGCTTATCTACTCTACCAACCATTTCTTCAATAGTTCTAAAGCCTATCTTAGCCATATATTCTCTTAGCTCTTGAGCTATAAAGTACATAAAGTTTACTACATAATCAGCTTTCCCCTTAAAGTTTTTTCTTAATTCCTTATTTTGAGTAGCTATACCTACAGGGCAAGTATCTTGATTACAAACTCTCATCATAACGCAACCCAATGCTACTAATGGAGCTGTTGCAAATCCAAATTCTTCTGCCCCTAATAAGCAAGCAATTGCTACATCTCTACCTGTCATAAGCTTACCATCTGTTTCAATAATTACTCTATCTCTTAAATTATTAAGCATTAATGTTTGTTGAGCCTCAGCAAGTCCTAATTCCCATGGAAGACCTGCATGATGTAATGATGTTCTTGGCGATGCCCCTGTTCCTCCATCATATCCTGATACTAATATAACTTCTGCACCAGCCTTAGCTACACCAGCTGCAACAGTCCCAACTCCACATTCTGAAGCAAGCTTAACTGATATTCTTGAATAAATATTGGAATTTTTAAGGTCAAATATTAATTGAGCTAAGTCTTCAATAGAATATATATCATGGTGTGGTGGAGGTGATATTAATCCTACACCTGTAATTGAGTGTCTTGCTTTTGCTACCCATGGATACACCTTTTTAGCCGGTAACTGTCCACCTTCACCAGGTTTTGCTCCTTGAGCCATTTTTATTTGAAGCTCATCTGCATTAACTAAGTATTCGGATGTTACCCCAAATCTACCTGCTGCAATTTGCTTTATAGCTGATCTTCTTAAATCACCATTTTCATCAGCTATCCATCTTGAAGAATCTTCTCCACCTTCACCAGTATTAGATTTCCCTCCAATTCTGTTCATTGCAATTGCTAAAGTTTCATGTGCTTCTTGTGAAATAGACCCATAAGACATTGCTCCAGTTTTAAATCTTTTTACTATTGATTCAATAGGTTCTACTTCCTCAATTGGAATTTCATATTCTCCAAAGTCAAAGTCCATTAATCCCCTTAAATTAAGTATTGATTTATCATTATCTAATAAGCTTGTATATTCCTTAAAGGTTTTATAATCACCTCTTTTAGTAGCATCCTGTAGTTTATGAATTACTAATGGATTATATAAATGCTTTTCTTTATTACTTCTTGCTTTATCAGTTCCAACTGAATCTAAAGATAGCTCAACATTTAATCCTCTCTTATCATGAACACTTTCATGTCTCAGTTGAGTTTCTTTTTGAATTTCCTTTAATCCAATACCACCTATTCTAGTAGTCGTGTTTGTAAAGTATTTATTTACAACCTCTTCATTAATTCCTAGTGCCTCAAAAATTTGAGCTCCTTCATAGGATTGAATAGTTGATATCCCCATTTTAGAGATTATCTTAACTAAACCTTTTAATGCAGCCTTATTAAAGTTATAAACTCCTTTTTCATAAGAATCATCTAATAAACCATCTTCTATTAATCCATTTATTGATTCATAAACCATATATGGATTTACTGCTGAAGCTCCAAATCCTAATATAGTTGCAAAATGATGTATTTCTCTTGGTTCCCCACTTTCTACTATTATTGATACAGAAGTTCTTCTTCCTATTCTTACTAAATGATGATGTAATCCTGAAGCTGCTAATAATGATGGTATTGCTATCTTATCCTTTGACATCCCTCTGTCACTTAAAATAAATAAGTTATATCCTTCATCATAAGCATTATCTACTTTGTTAAATAAATTCTCTAATGCATCTTCTAAAGCATTTTCTCCACTATTTTTATCAAATAATATTGAAATTGTTTTTACATTAAATCCTTCTTTATTTAAATTTTTTATTTTTAATAAATCCTCATTTGAAAGAATTGGACTTTCTATTCTTATTTGTCTGCAGTTTTCCTTTGTATCTTCTAATATATTTCCCTCTGTTCCTATATATACATTAGTTGCAGTTACTATTTCTTCTCTTATAGCATCTATTGGCGGATTAGTAACTTGTGCAAATAGCTGTTTAAAATAATTAAATAATGGCTGTGGCTTTTCTGATAAAACAGCTATTGGTGTATCAACTCCCATTGCAGAAAGAGGCTCTTCTCCCCTTTCTGCCATTGGTAAAATATTATTTTTCACATCATCATAGGTAAATCCAAATACCTTTTGATTTATTATTCTTTGCTCTTCTTCTAAATGCTTTTCTAATGATCCATTAATTTCTACATCTTCAAGCTTAACTAATTCTTCCTTTAACCAATCTCCATATGGTTTTTCATTAGAATATTTACTTTTTAACTCATCATCAGGAACTACTCTTCCTTCTAATGTATCTACAAGAAGCATCTTTCCTGGAGCTAATCTATTTTTTAATATTACTTTTGAACTATCTATATCTAAAGCACCAACTTCAGATGAAAGTATTAAATGGTCATCATCTGTAATATAATATCTAGCTGACCTTAATCCATTTCTATCTAAAACAGCTCCTAACTTTTCTCCATCTGTAAATACTATTGCTGATGGACCATCCCATGGCTCCATCATAGTTGCATTATATTCATAAAATTCCTTTTTCTCGTTACTCATAGTATTTGACTTTGCCCAAGGCTCTGGAATCATCATCATAACTGATCTCATTAAATCTCTACCATTCATAGTTAAGAATTCTAAGGTATTATCTAATATTGCTGAATCTGACCCTTCTTTATTTATTATTGGCAATACCTTTGTAAGTTCATCTCCTAATACCTTTGAATTTAAGCTACTTTCTCTTGAATATATCTTATTTACATTTCCTCTTAATGTATTAATTTCACCATTATGAATTATATATCTATTAGGATGTGCCCTATCCCAGCTTGGGAAGGTGTTTGTACTATATCTTGAGTGAACTAAAACTATGGCACTTTCTACTTTTTCGTTTCCTAAATCTAAATAAAAGTTTCTAAGTTGCCTAGATAAAAGCATTCCCTTATAAACTATAGTTCTACAAGAAAGGGATGATATATAAAATAAATCTCTCTTTATTAATTGATTTTTATCTACCTTTTTTTCAACTACTCTTCTTAAAACATATAATCTTCTTTCAAAATCTAAAATACTCTTTGATTCTATAGGTCTTTTAATAAAAGCTTGTTCAATTTCCGGCATTACTTCTAATGCTGTTTTTCCAAGACCATTAGGATTTAAAGGAACCTTTCTCCATGTAATAAATTCTAAGCCTTCTCTTTTTACTGATTCTTCAAATATTTTTTTTGCTTCTTTTTTAGCATCTATATTTCTAGGTAAGAAAAACATACCTACAGCATAATCACCTTCATTTGGTAATATAAACCCTAACTTTTGAGTAGCCTCTTTAAAAAATCTATGTGGAATTTGCATTAAAATTCCTGCACCATCTCCAGTGTTTTCTTCAGCACCTGTTCCCCCCCTATGTTCTAAATTTTCTAAGATAGTAAGTGCATCCTCAACTATTTTATGTGATTTTAAACCTTTTATATTTGCAATAGCCCCAATACCACAAGCATCATGTTCAAATGATGGTTGGTATAAGCCTTTATTTTCTAAATAACTTCTATTCATATATACTACCTCCTATATAATTTGAGCTTAGGTATAAAAAAAAGGTCAAAGTAGCCCCATGCTACTTTGACCTCATTGTCAATAATATTTGTATTTTAAGTATATTAATAATATTATTTTTTGTCAATATTTTCTGATTATTTTATTTCACTAAATTTGAAGGTTATACCTTCTTTATAATCTTAGCTGGATTCCCTCCAACCACTACATTATCAGGAACATCCTTTACTACAACTGAGCCTGATGCTATTACTACATTATTACCAACAGTAACTCCAGGATTTATTATAGATCTTCCACCAATCCAAACATTATCTCCTATAGTAACAGGCTTTGCAAATTCATATTTTAATCTTTCTTGTGGATCTATTGGATGAGTTGCTGTATATATATGAACTCCTGGAGCTACAAAGCAGTTTTTCCCTATTCTTATTTCACTAACATCTAAAAATAAACAGTCATAGTTAGCATAAAATCCTTCACCTAAATATATGTTATATCCATAATCACATTTGAAACTTGGCTCTATATAAAAGTTATCCCCTGTTTTCCCAAGAAGTTCTCTCAATATAACTTTTCTTTCTTCCTCTTCTGTTTCTAATGTATTGTTATATAATCTCATTAATCTTCTTGCATTAGTTCTATCCTTTACTAATTGCTCATCAGCAGGATTATATGGTAATCCCTTTATCATTTTTTCTTTTTCAGTCATATACATAACCTCCTATATTATTCCTATTTTAAATTATACCAAAAACAATAATAAAGACAATCGTTTGCATTATTTTATAAAAAGAAGATGACTCCAATATGAAATCACCTTCTTAATATTAAGCTACGCTTTTTCTTTTTCTAATAAGAACTATTCCTACTATTACAATAGCCACTGCTATAACAAATATAACTCTTGAATCTTCTCCACCTGTTTGAGGTAAATTATTTTCTGGTTTGTTATTATTTGCTCCACCTTCTTCAGGCTTGTTTCCTTCACCTGGATTTGGAACTTCTATTGAAGCCTCTTTAACAGTAACTCTAACTGTTAATGTAGTTTTTAATCCTTTGCTATCAATTACTGAGTAAGTTACTAAGTATTCACCTGCTTTATTTACATCTACAGTGTTTTCTAATACTTCTATCTTACTAGTTAATATTCCATCTTCTTTATCCCATGCAGTTACTCCTGACATTGGGTCGAATTTATCACCTTTATTAATTACTACATTCTTCGCATTAATTACTGGAGCTGTATTAGTTTCTTCTGGTTTAATTTCTTCTTTTCCTACAGTTATTCTTCCTTCTACTTTGTAGTCAACTGTTCCTAATACATTAATATATTCTTCTAATGCTTCATTTAAAGCTGAGAATTCATTTTCTGTTTTAGCTTCTCCAAAGTGAGGGTATCCATCTCCACCTGCTGACATAAAGTCATTAGTAGCTACAAGATATTTTTTATCCATTTCAATTTCTTTTCCATTTATAGTTATCTTAACTACTCTATTTCCTGCTTCTTTTTCTACATCATAAACATATTTCATTCCTGCTACATGTGGGAATTGACCTGCTACATTTGGAGCATCTTTAACACCATGTTCAATTATATCTTTAATTTGTGAACCAGTTAAGTACTTAGTAACAATAAAGTTTCCAAATGGAAGTACTGCAACTATATCACCTTTTGTAATATCACCAGCTTTTATACTAGCTCTTATTCCACCACCATTAGTAATAGCAATTTCTGCTCCTGTAGTATTTAACATAGCATCTGTAATTAAGTTACCTAGATTAGTTTCCCCAGCTCTTACAAATTCTCTTTCCCCTACTAAGTCTGAAACTGTATTTCCAACTACTTGTGATAATATCTTATCTTGCTCTTTCTTTATTTCGCTTACTTTATCTGAAACTTCTTTATCTGCTTCAACTTTAGAAGCTTCTTCTTTATTAATAAGTGTTGCACTTGTTCCTAAAATATCCTTAGTTTCTGAATCCAAAGTAATTGTTACTTTTCCTAAGTTTCCTTCGTATTCTCCAGTACTTACTATTAAAGTATTTCCTACTTTTAATCCATTTTCATATTTACTATGACTATGACCATCAACTATTATATCTATTCCTTCAACTTCTGTTGCTATATCCGTTGATTTAATTTCAGTTGATTCATCATCTCCAATATGAGCTAATGCAACTACTACATCTACTCCTGCATCTTTTAATGCTTTTACTTGTGCTTTTGCAGTTTCTACTGGATTTTTAATTTCTAATCCCTTAATGTTGTTTGGATTTGTTTTATAAGCTGTTTCTGGACTTGATAATCCAAAGAATCCAACTTTAACTCCATTAATTTCTTTTATGCTATTAGCATTTAAAATTGTATTATTATCTTTTAAAACATTAGCTGATATTATTTCAAATGATTTTTCACCTGTTGATGCTAAATTAGCAAGCTCAAGTAATCTTTCATATCCATAATTAAAATCATGATTTCCTGGAACCATTAAATCATATCCAGCCATTTTCATTAAATCAACAATATCTGCTCCTCTATTCATTGTTGCAAATGGAAGACCATGTAATGTATCCCCTGCATCAACAAGTAATGAATTTTCTATTGATTTCTTAATTGCTGAAATAGCATCTATTCCTATTACTTTACTATCTGCTTCTACTCTTCCATGAGTATCATTAGTATGAAGTATTGTAATTTCAGTATTTTTTACCCCTTCTGAAACAAGCTTAATTTCACTTCTATCTCTTACTCTTAATCTGCTTCCTTCTGGATCTACTGAACCTAATCCTACACCACTAATCACATTTCCTATTTTTGCAATATCTTCTATTTTAGCGCTGCTTGCATCAGAATATCCAATATATCCATTTATGAATAATCTTGCTTCTACACCACTATTATCTTTTACTATAATTGATTCTACATTTCCATTTTTAGCATTAACCTTAGTTACTACTCCTTCAACCTTCATTAATGTTCCAACATTTTCAGCCTTAGTAGCTTCTTCTGTAGTAACAACCTTAGGTTCAATTGGATTAACTGATGAATCAATAACTTCAAAGCTTGATACATTTAATTGTCTTTCACCTTCATATGAAGATACAGAACCTACAACTCTTAGTTTTTGACCTGGCTTAATAATTACCCCTGAAACTGGGAATAAGTTAATACCAGCTGTTTGGTCTTGAATGTATATTGAATCAAAGAATGCGTTTCCTTCTAAAGTTCCCGCTGTTGCAATACCTTCTACTACAAATACTTCACCTTCTGAAGCATTAACAACATCTCTTATTGGAGTTACTTCTAACTCTTTCTTAACTGATTCTAATATATTTATAGCAATATTTGAATTTGCATATTGTAAATCATTTGCATTATCTAATGAAGCCTTTACTTCAAAGTCAGAAATATATACTGTTCCACCTATGAACATATTTCCTCCACCTGAAAGCTCCTCAACAGCTAAAGCAACAACTTCACCTTTTGGAACTACAACTGGTGTACCTGGAGTTTTTGGTTCATTTGAATAAGTTGAAGAATGTCCGCTTACTAATGGTTTAGCTTTACCACTATTAACAGCTTCTTCGTTAAGGTTAACTGAACATCCACTATAGAAACTATAAACTTGCTCTGGTACAACACCATTTAAGAATGGTGATTCCATGTTAAAGTTATTAAATGCAAGTCTAAAGTTTTGGTTATTAACTTTAATTTCATCATCTACTACTTGGTCTTTATTTATTCTTGATGTTGCTCCAATACCTTCTAATAGCTTATTAAGCTGTGTTGAAGTAGCAAAATCTCCTGCACCATCTTGGTAGCTTGCAATACCAGCAACTATTATACTACCACCATTATCAACATATTTTTTAACAGTAGCTATAAATTCATCACTAAAGCTTTGTGGTTCATAAGTAACTCCATTAGCATTTCCTGCTTTTTTAGCTGGAGCAGTAATAACTAATAATTGTGTATCTGCTAACATTTCATCAGTAATTTTATTTTTTTCTATGTGTACTGATACATTTTCTCTATTTGCTATTTCTGTAAAGTTACCCATGTTATTTGCATAGTAACCACCAACGTAATCATTAAAGTGTGTTGAATCAATAACAACTCTACTTATTACTGCTGGATCTGCAACTTCTATTTTTAAAACATCTGTAAATATTTTTTCAACACCATTCATTGAAGCTGAAACCTTAACATCTACGTTATATTTCCCTGCTTTTTTTGGTGTATAATTAAATGAATATGAAGCTGTATCTAATGACTTTACAGTTAATTTTTCTGAAGTCTTATTTATTTCTTCACCACTTATTAAATATTCAATACTATTAACTATTAAATCTGAATTTTCATTGTTGTATAAATCAGTTTTTATTGAGAATTCTTCACCTTTTATCGGCATAGTTGTATTTGCTTCTGTCTTAGAAATACCAACCTTCTCAACTTCACCTGTCCAAACTGGAGCTGTAACAGCTATATCCTTATCAGCTTGGTCAATTCTTATATAGTAATATGAATAATCTGCTGGAAGGTTAAATTCAACTGTTTCCTTTGATGATGTAACAACTTTACTAGCTACTACTTTACCACCATTTGAAATAACTGATACCTTTCCAATTCCTTCGTTATCTGGGTCTTCTATATCAACCTTTATATTAACTTCTGAAGGCTTTTCTTCAAGAATTGTACCCATAACTTCACCGTTAAGAGTATATTTAATTTTTAAATTTTCATCTTCTGTAGCATAAGTTCTTCTATTCGTTAATGCATCATATACATTTTCTCTTGTTAAACTATCTGCTAATATTGCAGTTCTAGTTGTATTAGCATTTCCCCATTTACCTTTATGGTTATCTTGGTTATTAGTTGGAGATACATGCCATCCTTTATCTAAAGCTCTAGTGTAGTATTCAAATGAAGGGAAATATCCGCTTCCTCTTACAGGACCTTCCCCATTACCAACTTCTATTAAAGAAATTAATTGGTCTATTTCAGCATCATAATGAGCAAAGTCATTAAAATCACCAAAAGTTTGTCCTGGATGATTTAATTGTGAAAATGAACTTGGGAAGTTCTTTAATTGATTGTAATATGTTTTTAAAGCATCTGGTTGCTTATATTCGCTTTTATTACGGCTTTCAAACCCAGGTGTATTAAATGTATTAATATGCCCTGTTCCATTTGACCATGTCATTTCATAAGCATAAATACCTACGAATCCATTATCAGTATATTTATCTGCTGCATCTTGACCATTATTCCATTTTGTACTTGTTTCACCATTACCCATTGATTCTGAAGTATCATTATCAAATGAGTTAGAGTGGTCAGTTACTGCAAGATAATCAACATCTGCTTCATTTTTAGCATAATTATATGCATCATCTAATGAACCTAATCCATCTGAATTATTTGTATGTGAATGAAGTTGACCAAAGTATAAGCTATATTCACTATTCTCTCTTTGTGTAAAGTTAAATGTTGATATAGCACTATCTATCATTCCTTCTGAAACTGCATAAGCATTAACTGTTGCTGGAAGAGTATCAAGCAATATTGCACCTTGATAATCACCCCAGGTTTGTCCATTATCTACTGAATATTTTATAGTTGCTCCTTCTGTTTTTGTAGAAAGCGAAACTTTAGTTCCTAATAATACTGCTCCTCCATTAGGACTTGCTGTTACATTTTGAACCTTTGTTTGTGTATAGTTAAATGTTGTTTTAACACTATCTGTTAAACCTGCTTTAGTTCCGTAAGCAACTAAAGTCATTGGTAATTCTGTAACTGTAACCATTTCTTCTGAATTATATTCTGTAAAATCGCTGCCATTTATTGAATGCATTATAGTTGCACCTTCAGTTTCACTTGAAAGCTGAATTTTTGATCCAATTGATATTTCTGATCCGTTTCCCGGAGTGGCAACTACTCCTCCTACTGTTGAATCATCTTTAATTGGTGTTCCCTTGAATACAAGGTTATTTATATTGCTTGCACCACCTGATGATATAGTGTTTCCATTTACTGAAGTATTACTAGTGATGATAAATCTTACTAAAAGACTATCACAGTTAGAAGCATCTTCTGGTAGTGAAATATTTTCTTTCATATAGTAGTTAAGTGTTGTTGATGCTATTTGATATGAAGATTCAGGAACGTCTTTCCATTCACTTCCTCCATCAACGCTATATATTACTTTAAAGTCTCTTGGCCCTGTGTTAGAAGAACGAGTCTTTGCTGACACAGTAACATTTTCATACCCCTTAGTTGAAATTCTCATATGCCAGAATTTTGAGTTTTCCCCATTATCCCAACCATTAGTAGCTATACTACCAGTGCTAAATGTAGGAATATTTCCTTGTGAATTTGTTAATACAGCTTCCGCCTTTAATTCCCCTGCTGTTGCTGGAAGAGTTGCACTTGAAACGGCGTCTGTGTAATTCCATGCTGCAATTTGTGAAGCTGTTTTAGCTAAAATATCTGCAAACACTTGGATTTCTGGTAATACTATGTTTAACATCATAAACATAGCTACAAAAGTTGCAATAAACTTTTTTGTTCTTTTTTGTACTTTTTGCATATTTATCCCCCTCTACATACACTTTCCTATATATACATTTTATTACATACAAATAAAATATAACATATAAAATACGAACATTCAATATTTTTCATCTTTTATCTTATGTATTTTTTATTTTTCCTCCTATTTCAACATATTTTTAGAAGACTTTTTTAATTTTTCTTAATAAACTCTTTTACTTTTATGGAAATAACTAACTTATATATCACTAATTTTACCACATCTTTTTTAATCAACACGAAAATACAAGTAAATTTAACTTATATCCAATATTTTTTAACCTCTACTTTACATATAACTTTTTAATAAAAAAAAGACTTTCAAGATTTAATTCTTAAAAGTCTTTATAAGTAAATATTATTTTCTTTGAATTTTACAATAATAACTTGCTATTATTGCTGTGATAGGTACTGCTAATACTATACCTATACTTCCTGCAAGGCCTTGAATAATTTCAATACCTAACATATCTAAATTAATTAATTTATTATAAGGCATTTGAGCTGAAAAAATTAATATTAAAGTACTTAAGGATCCCCCAGCAAATGCTAATATTAAAGTATTAGTCATTGTTCCTATTATATCTCTACCGATATTCATACCACTTTGGAATAAATTTTTTATAGTTAACTTTTTATTATGTTTATCTAATTCAAATATTGATGCTGAAATAGACATAGCTACATCCATAACTGCCCCTAATGAAGCTATTAAAATTCCTGCAAACATTATTCCCTTTAGCTTCAAGCCTGTACTCTCTGAAATATACATTAAACTTTCTGAATCACTCATAGTGAACCCAGATAAATTAGTTAAATTCCCAAATATGTAAGCTACTAATCCTGATATTACAACACCTATAATTGTACCTAATATAGCTGTTAAAGTTTTTTTATTTATTCCGGATACTAATGTTAATGTAACAACTATACTTAACACAGCAATTAAAACACCAGATACTATTGGACTAACCCCTTGAAGCATTAATGGAATCATTAAATATACACAACAAACGAGTGTAAATAATAATGCTACTAAAGATTTTACTCCTTTTACTCCTCCAATTACTATTACTGCAATCATAAATAAAGCTATTAAAGTATATATCATAGAGCTTCTATCATAATTGTACACACTCATAACAACTTCATTATTATTCATATATGATCCTAAAATAACCTTTGTTCCTTCTTTAACCTTATAATTATAAGTTCTACTAACTGGGTTTTTTATTTCATATTCAATTCCCTTATATGGTCCTTCATTTGCTTTAACAACTATTTGTTGAAATCCAACTTCTATACCTTCTACAAATTGATCTTCACTTAAATCATCACTTATAACCTTTACTACTTCACCCTTATAATATTCTGTTCCTCTTCCAAATTTATCTTCTATAAATCCACCTTTAAAAATAAACCTAGATAAAAGTATTATTGCTAAGCTGCATAATAATACTCCTATAATTGGATAAATTTTTTTTCTCTTACTCATCTCATCCTCCTTTGTAATCCCATATTATTTAAAAATAATTTTAATATACATTCTCAAGAATATCTTACTATATAAACAATTTAATGGAAAGAATATTTGTTAACTTCTAATATAATAAAAATACAGTATTGCTAATAGCAATACTGTATAAATTACAATTACATATAATCTTTTGTATCAGTTTTTAGCCCCTTATCCTTTAGCCTTCTCTCTACATTTTCTTTAATTATAGAGTAAATAACCGCAAATAAAGGAACTCCTAATATCATACCTACTAAACCTAATAGCTTTCCTGCCACAAGTATAGAGAATAATATCCAAAATGCAGATATCCCTATAGAGTCGCCTAAAATTTTAGGTCCAATTATATTTCCATCTATTTGTTGAATTACTAATACTATCAATAAAAACCATAATGCTTTTACAGGTGAAATAAATAATATAATTACAAAAGATGGTATTGCTCCTATAAATGGTCCAAAGAATGGAATTATATTCGTAATACCTATAATTACTGAAATTAATATTACATATGGCATCTTAAATATAGTAAGTATAAAGAATGTTAATACTCCTATTATACCTGAGTCTAAAATCTTTCCACTTAGGAATTTACCAAATGTATCATTACTTCTATGTGATAATTCAATTATTCTTCCTGAATACTCTTTTGTAAAAATTGAATAAGTTATTTTCTTTAATAAAGCACATAATCTCTCTTTATCTATTAATAAATAAATTGATATTATTATACCTAAAACTATGTTCCAAACACTTGATAATACTGTGCTAACTAATCCTCCTAATACAGGGATTAAATTAGTTGTGAACTTTACAATATAATTTAATAGCTCTTGAATATTGCTATTTATTACATTTAAATATTCTGGTTCTATATTTAAATCATATATTATGTTTTCTACTAACCTGGTTGAATTAGTAATATAAGTTGGTATATCATTTACTAATCCTAATATACTATCTATAACTTGTGGTAAAACAAATTGAGAAAATAAAGATAACACAAATATAGCTGTTATATATGTAAATAATATTCCTATACCTCTTGTAGATTTAGGCATTATTCTTTTAAGTGCCTTAATTTTAAAAGCCTTATTCTCAAAGAATTTTAATACAAAATTAAGTAAATATGCTATAGAAAATCCTATAATAAACGGATTTAATATGGTTATTATCCCACTTAACTTATCAGTAAAAAGATCTATTTGAGACATAGCTAAATAAAACAATATAACTGATGCAGCCACTAAAAAAGCGTATGCAGATATGGTATTGTATTTTTCATTCCAATTAAATTTCATATTTTCCTCTTCTCACTTATTTATATATTTTTATTCATTATAATTACTTTATCTTTTATATACAATATAATATTATAATCATTAACAAAATATTATCTTTTAATAACAATTTTACTTTTTATTTATCTAATCAAATATGTCCAAGTATTCTCCATAGCCTTTGACTTCCATTTCTTCATATGGAATAAACTTTAATGAAGCTGAATTTATACAATATCTAAGTCCCCCATTTTCTAAAGGTCCATCACAAAATAAATGACCTAAGTGTGAATCAGAATTCTTACTTCTAACTTCGATTCTTTCCATCCCATAAGTTGTATCTCTTTTTTCTTTAATAGATTTCTTTTCAATAGGCTTAGAAAAAGCAGGCCATCCACACCCTGAGTTAAATTTATCACTTGATGAAAAAAGTGGCTCACCACTTGCAATATCTATGTATATTCCCTTTTTAAAATTATCATTATATTTATTTCTAAAAGGTGGTTCAGTAGCATTTTCCTGAGTTACTCTATACTCTAAATCTGTAAGATTATTTTTTAAATCCTCTTCTGACATTTTACTATATTTACTCATTTTTAATCCTCCTTATTATTTAAAAACTTTTTAAAAATAACTTTTAATTTTATCTTATATGTTTTCTAACTTTAATTATACATTAATTTTGCTTGGTCTTTTCTTAATTTATACTTAAATTATTTAATTAAATTCTTAAATTACTTCTTAATAAAAACATAACCTACAATTAATACAGTATAAAATTACACAGTAATTTAATCTTACCTTATTTCTATTAAATAAAAAAGAGGTACAACCCTCTCTACAAAAGTTGTACCTCTTTCTTTTTACTAAAGCTGTGAATAAAGATGTTCTCAAATTAATATTACTCCACTCTCTTAACTTTTCACCTTTACTTTTTCACTTAAACAACATAATTACTTTCTTGTTCTAATATTTATTGATGTTGGCTTTGATTCTTCACCATTTGAATAAACAGAAGTTACCTTAAATCCATATATAGTATTTGATTTTAATCCTTCCACTATATACTCAGCATTTCCTGCTGATACTCTGCTTAATTCTTTACCATCTTTATAAATAACATATTCTACCAATCCTGTATTTGTATTTGGTGCTTCCCAAGTTAAAACCACTGAATTATTAGTTGAATCTGCTTTTAAATTGTTAACTTTTCCTACTACTATTTCTTCAGGAGTATTTAATTCTAATCCTTCTTCAGCTGAAACAAGTAATGCTAATGCATTATCTATTTCTTCTTGTGAAGCATTATTATTATCTAAAACTTCCTTTGCAGAAGCTAAAGCATCTTGTAATACCTTAAAGCTTTCAGCAGTATAGTCTTCACCTGTTAATTTAATTAATTCCTCATATTTATCTCTTAATTCAATTGCATTTGGAGCATCATAATTATTTATTGTTATTATTTCATAAATATTTGGAGATACTCCATTCCAATCAATTCTAATTTCAAATATATTTTCATATTTAGTATTCACTATTTCATTTAAACTCTTATCTAATACGGCAATTTCATTCCAAATTTCTTCTCCTGCTTCAGTATATCCTGTTCTAACCATAACCTTAGCATTTGAAATTTCACTTCCACTTTGAATTATATTTATCTTTTTAACATCTGTTTTTTCTGATAAACGATAAGTAAAGCTTCCACTTGTTATTTCTCCATTATTAGTGTTTGGCTTATATGAAGTTGTTAAATCTCCATCTCTAACATTGCTTGGTTCAAATCCTTTCATTTCTATAGGATTTGATACATAAGTTGGATCATTAGTAGTTTGTACATATGCACCGTTATTAATTAATATTTCATTAATTACACTCCAACGGTATGGGTAACCAGCCGTAAATAATACTCTTACATATCTAGCATCTATATCTAAGTTTTCACCTTCAACATAGCTATGTGATATTGGAATTATACCATTTGAAATACTTCCATGCTTATATCCATTATCACCTGGTTTTGAATCTAAATCATTTTGTGGATTTTCAATACCATCACCAATTGTAATAACATCTATCCACTCTTCTCCATCTAAAGATACTTGGAATTTACCATCTCTAATATGATCTTTTTCAGTATCTAAAACTGTGTACTTAAGATTATTAATATTAATAACTTGTCCTAAATCGTAAACTATTGTATCTCCTGTTCTTGGTGCACCACCAAATTTAACAGATGAATTTAAGTTTCCATCTAATGCAGCCTTTGCATTACCATCTCCATATACTCCAGTATAAGAGCTTACTAATGATGGCTCATATACTTCATTTGACTCTACTTCAAATTTTTCTAAGTTAAATGTTACAGTCTTATCTGCTATTACTCTGACATAACGAGCATCTGCTAAATTAGAATCATCAACATTATTCCATTCAATGGCATTCATTGAAGATTGTAATGTTAATCCATCCATATTTGAAGTTGCTAGGTTTATGTTGCTTAAATCTTTTATACGATTTAACTTAACCCCTATATACTCTCCTGAATTTAAAGTAATATTTTCTTGTGGTACTAAATTAGTCATTGAATCTGTATACATAGATTTAATTCCTGTATCAGCATTAGTATAAACATTTGCTGTTGAAGGAACTGTAGTACATCTTTCTACTTTAAGTTCTGAGAACTTAACCCATTTATTTAATTCTTTTAAGTTAACAAGTCTTACATATCTTGCTTCTACACCTTCAAGATCTTCATCAATGATGTCTTTTCCACTTGCTTTACCTTCATACTCTTTATAAGTCGTCCAATTAACATTATCTGTTGAATATTCTAACTTATATTCAGTCCATTTATCAGCATTATCACTACCTACTACAAAATGAACCTTTCCTACATTAATAACTTTTCCTAAATCTAAACCAATATAATCTCCTACACGAGTCATATCACCTGTATGTGTTTTATACCAAACACTTGAATTGTCATTATCATCTAATAAATTACTTTCACTTCCGCTATAAACAGCCCATCCTGGTGTTCTTACAACTGTTGGTTCTATTGGTGAATTATCATCTGTTGCACCTTTGTTAACGATAATATCTCTAACACCTAACCAAGTATTATTCTTAGTAGTAGTTGCAACCATTCTAATTCCCTTAGCTTTAATATTGATATCTTCTATCTTTATATCTTGAGGTAAGTGATAAACCTCATCATTTAAGTCAACCCAGTTAGTTCCATCTTCAGTGTACTGTATTTTTGCATCTAACATAGTATCATTTAAGTTTGCTGCTGCACCCATTAAGAATTGAACATTATTTATTTCAATTTGAGTACTATATTTTAATCCAACATAAGTTCCTTCATTAATTGTATTAGGTGTTTTATAAACAATTTCTGTTTCTGCTTTTCCATCAAATGCATTTTCTATTTTTCCTGATGGTGTATCAGTACGATTTGTAATAAATGAAGTAATTACTCTGTTTGGATCTACTATTGAAGATACAATATTAGATAAGTTTTGTCCCATAAATTTAATAAATGGAACTATATGTTGAACTCCAACTTCAGCTTTTTCATAATGGTCAACATACCAGAATTTATAAGTTTTTGATTTTTCAAAAGCTGCTTGAGCATTTGAATACTCAGTCCAAACTTCGTCATTAGTTCCTTGTTCAACTGCCTTTGCTGCATTTAAATATCCTATTGCAGCATCCATTGTATCATCCCAACAATTTAACCAATAAACTATTTGATCACGAGTTCTAGGATTACCTGGATTTTCTTTATAATAAGCTGCTGAATCTTTTAACTTAGTAAATTCTTCAATTAAACTATCAGCATCTTCTATAATACTAGCACCACTTTCATATTTAGCTTTAAAAGCATTTAACTTTGGAGCTAATTCTACTGATTCTTGTAACGCAGTAACACGTCCATCCATATTTTGATTAATCATGTGTTTACTGATTTCTCTTAATGCCATTGAAGAATTAGTATCTTCTGCTGTTCCATGATCCATATATTTAAATGAATCTTCCCAGTTTTTATCTGCATCTGCTTTAGTATCCCAAATGTTCCATGCATAATCTGATATTGCAAATAGAGCTGATTTATTTGCTTCTGCTTGTTGCATTGGATTTAATACTATACCTTTAACTGTGCTTGGGTCTACACCTGGGTGTAAGAATGTATTATTTCCACCCATAATTAAATGCTCTTTTGAGTTATCTGAACAAGGCCAGTTAATCCATAAATATGGAGCTCTACCTGGATTACCTTCTGTTGCAATATTATTAATAAAGTTTGTAGTAAAGTTTTGACTTACTTCACCCCAAATTCTACCACCTGTCATTACTATGCTAACATTATCTCCAGCCTTATTAACTTCTTTTAATTGAGTTGAGCTACCATTACCCATATAATCATTTGGACAGAATATTAAATCTGTCTTTAAATCTGGATAAGTTTCTTTTTGCTCTTCTAACCAAACTGTTAAGTCATTTAATAATTTAACATAGGAGCTTGGCCCTTGTGCTGGCACACCTGCATCATCAGCTAAAATACCAAATTGTCTAACTTCAGCTTCTAATAATTGAGAGAACTTAGCTTTTATAACATTTAAATCAGCTTGATAGTTTTCCTCAGTATTAAAACGAACAGCATTATACATAAATGGATGTAATGCATAAACATATCTATTCTTAGTTTCATTACCAACTCTAGCTAACTTTTTAATTTCTTGAAGCTCAGCTTCTGGATATAACTCTCTCCATTTTGAGTTATGATAAGGATCATCCTTTGGAGCAAAGATATATTGATTTAACTTATAATCTCCACCATATTTCATTAATTCAGCTCTATCTTCATTAGACCATGGATTTCCATAGTACCCTTCTATGAAACCTCTATATGCAACATCTGCATAATCATCTACTCTAAAGTTTTCTATTACATTATCTTCTAATTGATTAAATACATGTTTTAAAGTTGTTACACCATAAAATGAGCTATCTGTATTATTTCCTAAAACTCCGATAACTCCTTCATTAACATATACTAAGTTTGAATCCCTTTTTTCAAAGAATGATTCTTCGTGAGCTACATTTTCATTAAAGTATGTATCTACACTTTCTCCTGAATCATTAATCCCAACTAGTATATTTGTTTTTTCTTCAACAATCCCTTCTGAAACTGTTGCATTAATGTTGTGAGATTCTAATACCTCCTCAACACGATTTCTAGTGTAAATATCAATCCCTGTTTCATAGATAACATTTACATCTGTTCCAACATTGAAATCTCCACCTGCATATTCAACTGAATGTGGTACAGGATAGATTTCATATTGCTTTGGTGAAGCTATTTCTTCTGCTGAAACTACCATACTTCCAGCTAAATTAGAAACTGCTACTGCCGAAGCAACCATAACTGTGCAAAACTTTTTAAACCTCTTTTGCATATATTCTCCCCCTTACTTTTTTTATGAATAAATTAAAAAAGAACCACAATAAGACTGTACAATCTTATTGTGGCTCTTGCTCAACTTAATTGATTACACGCCTTAATTTATCCATATTTACCTTTCTATTCCATTTTATCACATTTTAATAAATATTTACAATATTTTATTTTTTTATTTTATATATTATTAAAAGTTCTCTATATTTACATTCTATTTAAATAACTTCTATAACTCTATTTAATATACCTGTTAGATATGCCATTATAATTCCATAATTAGTAATTGATACAGATTTTTCCTTGCACAATCTTACTCTATTTAAGACTGTCTTTCTATTAATCATACATGCTCCACAATGTATAATTAAGTCATATTGTTCTATATTTTCTGGGAAATCATGCCCTACTCTATATTCATAGTTTAGATTATGCCCAACATATTTATTTAACATATTTGGAATTTTCACTCTTCCTATATCTTCATGAGAAACGTTATGAGAGCAACTTTCTGATATAAGTATTTTTGAGTCTTTAGTTAACTCTCTAACTTTATTAGCTCCTTCAACAAAAGCTGAGATATCGCCTTTATGCCTTGCAAATAATATTGAAAAGCTAGTAAGTTTTATATTCTTTGGAACTATCTTATCTACTTTTTTAAATGCTTGTGAATCTGTAACTACTAGGTCAACATCCTTTATATCATTTAATGCTTCTTCAAGCTCTGTATCCCTTACTACATAACTTTTAATTCCATGATCTAAACAATCTCTTATACATTGAACCTGCGGAAGTATTATTCTCCCTTTTGGAGCCTCTGAATCTATAGGAACTACTAATATAACTTTACTATTATACGGTAGTAAATCTCCAATTATAGGTATTTCATCTTCCCCCTCTTGTAAAATACTTATTACTTTTCCCTTTAAATCATCTACTCCATAATTTGTCTTTGATGAAATAAATAATGAATCTTTTAAATCTTCTTTTATCTTTTTCTTACTTTCTTCATCTAACTTATCAATTTTATTTATTACAAGAAGATGTGGTATATTATATTTCTTAAACTTCAACTTCATTTCATGATATAATTCTTTGTCTAAATCTGTCCCATCCATTAAATAAATTGCTAAATCAGTTCTTTTAAGAAATTCTAATGTCTTTTCTACTCTTTTTGCACCTAACTTAGTTTCATCGTTTAATCCTGCTGTATCAATAAATAATACTGGTCCAAATGGTATTAATTCCATTGCTTTTTGTACAGGATCTGTTGTAGTTCCTTCTACATCTGATACTAATGATACTTCTTGATTTAAAAATCTGTTCATTAATGATGATTTTCCTGAATTAGTCTTCCCGTATATAGCAATATGCTTTCTATTAGAATTTGGTGTTGTATTCATATTTCTCTCCCCTAGAATATAGGAGAACGTCTTATTATACATAGTACGTTCCCCTAAAATATTAATTATAAATATAAATCTCTTTGTCCATTTTTCAACTTTTCTAAGTTATTCTTTAAAAGCTTCTTTATATCATCTCTTTTTATTCTTTCAGCTTCCCTTTTTATTACTTCTTCAGCTTTTTCTAGTATTTCTTTGTCCCCATAATCTAATGCAAATTCCATTAATGTCATTATCGCATTAGGTTCACATACATATTGTATATTTCCTGATTTTGCAAGTTTCATAAATCTTTCACCAGTTCTGCCTTTTCTATAGCATGCAGTACAATAGCTTGGAATATATCCATCATCTAATAACGCTTTTAAAACCTCAAGTGGTGATCTTTCATCTGAAGTTTTAAATTGAAGTACTTCTGTTCCATTTTCTCTTTCCTTATATCCACCTACACCTGTGCTTGAGCCAGCACTTACTTGAGAAACACCATATTTTAATAATTCTCTTCTCATTTCAGCTGTTTCTCTAGTTGACATTATTATTCCAGTGAAAGGTATTGCTATTCTAGTTATAGCAACTATTTTTTTAAATGTTTCATCATCAATTAAATTAGGGAAACTTTCTAAATCCATTCCGGCTGCCTTTTTTAATCTTGGGAATGATACTGTATGGAATCCAACTCCATATTTTTCTTCTAAATGCTCATTATGCATCATTAAAGCTAATATCTCAAATTTAGGATCTGCAAGACCAAATAATACACCTGCACCAACGTCATCTATACCCGCTTCCATAGCTCTATCAAAAGCTGTTAAATGATAAGTATAATCTCCCTTTAATGATTTTGGATGCATATCTTCATAAGTAGGCTTATGATAAGTTTCTTGGAATAATATATATGTTCCTATACTAGCATCCTTTAATTTTTTATAATTTTCTACAGATGTAGCTGCTATATTAACATTTACCCTTCTTATAGTTCCGTTATTATTTTGAGTTTTATAAATAGTATCTAAACACTCTAAAACATAATCTATTGGTGCATTTACTGGATCTTCACCTAATTCTAATGCTAATCTTTTATGCCCCATCTTTTCTAGTATTCTAACTTCTTCTGCCACTTCTTCTTGTGTAAGCTTTCTTCTCTTAAAGTCATTACAATTTTTATACCCACAATAAACACAATTATTTACACAGTAATCACTTACATAAATAGGCGCAAAAACTACTACTCTCTTTCCATAAATTGATTCCTTTATTTCTCCTGCAAGCTTGTACATTTCATCTAATTGTTCTTTATCTTCAGATTGAAGTAATATAGCAATATCCTTATGTGAAAGACCTTCTCTCTTTTTAGCCTTTTCTAACACTAATTCAATTTCTTCTTTACTTACATCCTTTGCTTCTTTTAAAATATTTTCTATATATTCATGATTTATAAACATTACTTTGCCCCCTTAAATACTTATATTAAAATCTGCTTTAATTTTTTTATCATTCTCATCTATTACTCCATTTTCCTTTGCCCAAGCAACATTGTCTCCTCTAGTAACTTCTACTGAAAACCCTGCACTTTTTATTCTACCTTCTATACAAAGTCTGCACTCAGCAGCCTCATCTCCCGTACATATCTTGCCATCATATAATGAATATTTTTCTCTAACACTTGTTGGTGATAAATTAGGCATAACTACATTACCTCCAGCCTTTATCCCCTTTTCTCTTCCATTTGGATCTATACTTCCTAATGCAGTTGTTGATGGTAATAAAACATTAGGTAATAATAACCTTACTAAGGCTAACATTGTAGTTGTTTTTTCAACTGTACCTGCCTTTTCATCTTTAAGTGGTGTATCTTGATGAGGTATAAATGGGCCAATCCCACACATATGTGGCTCCAATCCCTTAACAAATAGCAAATCCTTTACTAAATCATCATTAGTTTGATTAGGTATTCCTACCATAAATCCTGCTCCTATTTGGAAACCTATTTCTTTTAAATTTAATAAGCACTTTCGTCTTTCATCAAAAGATGTTCCTGGATGTAATGATTTATATAACTCTTCATTTGCTGTTTCATGTCTTAATAAATACCTATCTGCTCCTGCTTCAAACATCTTCTTATAAGACTCATAACTTCTTTCTCCTAAGGATAATGTTATTGCATTGTTAGGATATTTTTTCTTTATTCCCTTAATTATTTCAACCATTCTTTCATCTGTAAAATAATCATCTTCTCCACCTTGAAGCACATATGTTTTATACCCTAACTTATCTCCAATATCAGCACACTCCATAATATCTTCATACGTTAGTCTATATCTATCTGCCTTTTTATTACTTCTTCTAATTCCACAATAAACACAATCTCTTTTGCAAAAATTAGTAAACTCTATTAAACCCCTCATGTATACCTTATCTCCATAAGTTTTCATTCTAGTTAAATGAGCCTTTTCAACTAATACTTCTTTATCTTCTTCTGTTAAATTTTCTAATAAAAATAATAACTCTTCTTTAGATGCATTATTTTCTTTATATAATTTATCTATTATTTCTAAAACCTGCATATAAATCACATCCTGTATCATATTTTAAATTTCAACCTTAGAAATTGCTGTTTTTACTTTTACACCTTTTATATTTCCTAACTTTCCAGTTAGACTATTTATTTCATTAAGTTCACCTACTAAAGTAATAGATATTACAGAAACTCCTTCTTCAAAAGGTATTCCCATCCGCCCTCTAATACTTCCCCTAAATGTTGCTACTACATCATTAAATTCTTGTTGACAGCTTGATGGCTCTTCTAAAATTGCACTTATTATAGCTATTTTCTTCATTTAACAATCTCCCTTTGTCTTTATAGCATATCTAAACATATAAAAAATGAGCCTAAACTTCTCTAAAAGAAAGTTAGACTCACAAATATTTAAAGCATAAAAAGAAATACACAAATTAAACGTAGAATTAACTACATTTAAACTCATAATCTTTTCTTTTAATTAAAATATAATATTTATACGCATCTACTATTCTTTCAGATTAGATTTCTCTTTTCTGTTAGATATTTATTTAAATTCAATAATTATCAAGGTTACCCTGTAAATAACTAAAGTTAATTAATAATATTTATTAATTGTATACTAATACCATATTCCCCTAATTGTCAATTGTTACTACTTATATGGCTAAAAATTCTTCTCAATATTTAAATATATTTTTAAATTAAAAATATATTCTTAATTTAAAAATTATATAAACTTAGACCATATATTTTTCTAAAATACCTAGTCTTAATTTATATTTTTCTAAAATAAAAGTTGCCCTAATTTAGAACAACTTTCATATAAGTATAAATTAATTTGTAACAGCAGCTTCTTCTGCCTTACTTTGATTATATTCTCTTATTGCATTCATAACAGCATCTATAACTCTAAAACATCCTGGTTGTAATAAATCTTTATTTTGCTCTAAAAATCCTTTAAATGCTATACATCTTTTTTCACTAGTTATTTTTAAAGCGTTTTCATGTTTGATATCAAAAAATGGAGTTATTTGAATTCCACCCTTTTCTTCATTCATTGTTTGTAACATATTTAAAGTAACTAATGGAAATGCCATTTTGTTTACTGTATTTGCATCAATAACCTTGATTATTTCTTCTTTATTTTTTTCTAACTCAAATAATTCTATTAAAGCTCTACTTATAGCTGAAAATGCCTTATTTACTTCTTCAGTCTTAAATGCTTCCTCAAAATTCTTTTGCATTATTGGCATTCTCATATCGCTTCCAACCATTATTCCAATTGTATTATTTTGGTGTTGTACACCAAATTGTAAAATTACTCTACTTTGACCTGTTGGTATATTTTCTTGTGTTTTTTGCATAGTTCCTTCCTCCCTTAAAACATAACCCAGATTATTTATTTTCCAAACTTATTATACCATATTCTGTATGTATAATGTGGTGAAATTTTATATTTTTCTGAAAATTTTGCAAAACTATATCATACATTTTGTTTTTTAGCATAAAAATAGACTTGATTTCTCAAGTCTATTTTATTAATTATTTTAAAGTTCTTACATTTAATGATACTGGTTTTGACTTTTCTCCATTTGAATATTTAGCCACTACCTTAAATCCGTAAATTGTATTAGCTCTTAATTCTGCCTCTGTAAATGTTAATTCAGCTGCTGGTACAGTAGCAATTTCCTTACCATCTTTATATATTACATATTCTTGTAATCCGACTACAGTTTCAGGAGCTTCCCAAGCTAAAGTAACTGAGTTCTTAGTTACTTCATTAACTTCAAGGTTTTGAACTTTTGATACTATTATTTCTGCTTCTTCTTTATCCCTTATTTCAATATATTGTTTTGTAATTTCCATTAATCCTGTTCTTAATCTAGCTACTTCTGAATCAATTAAATCCTTATTAGCTTGACTTCCAGCTTCATTAGCTCCCCATGGATTAGTTTTTCCATAAGCTCTTTGAATACTTCCTAATAAAGCATCTATTTCATCATTTAATTCAGTAGTATTTCTTCTAATGTAGTTTAATTTTTCTACATCTCTAATACCTTCTTGTAATCTTTCATATCTTGGAGTGCTTCTTGGTGTTGGAACATCATCATTCTTATCTCCAGGATATACAAAGAATGGATCTCCTGATTCCCAATACCAATGGTCAACTGATGTTAACGGATCTTTAACCCAAGCATCAAATGCCCATCTTAGGTATCCGTTAGTTCCTTGTGATGCAGAATACCATATAGTCCATGCACTTTCTGATGGATTACTTCTAGTGAAACTACTTGGATAATCTCCAACACATGTATAAAGTGTAGTATTTAATCCTAAGCTTTTTCTATGCTCAGTTAACTCTCTAACATCATCATTATTGTGATTTACATGCCCTAAGTTTATTGAAATATCTTCTATTCTATCTAGTATAGTTCTATCTAAAGACTTGTAGTTCATAGCTCCTGATACTTTTAATGTTTCCCCATCTTTATTAGGTTTACTTTCAAGTAAATCTAATACAGGAATCATTGTGCTTAATGGTCTTTCATCCATTGCTATATAAGTCTTTTCAAACCATCCCTTTTCATCTAGATGAATTATAAATTCATCTATAAAGTCATTCCAAAGTTCATTCCATCTTGCACTACCTGGTGCTGGTTTTTCTTGAACATCTCTGTTTTGAGCTTCATCAAAGTATATTATTCTGTTGTCCCAAGGAATCATACTAAATGCAGTAATTTGCTTAGTTATTCCTAAATCTAAATTAAATTGAACCCATTTATCAAAATGATCAAAATCGTACTCAAAAGTTCCATCTGTTTTCTTTGTCCATTTTACCATTGATGGATATTTATCGTATGTTTGTTGATTCCATGGATCTTCTACTATAGTTGTTGTAATAGATTTTCCACCAGCATCTCTATATGACTCCATTTGTGGTTTTATTTTTTCAAAGAATTCTTCTGAGAATGGTTCTACCTCATAATATCTAGCAAATGTATATGGGTATTGCCATAATTCTAAATGGAATTCATTTTCTGTTGCTTCAGGTTGAGTAACATCTAAAACTTCAAATGAATATCTAAGTGCTATTACTTCTTCTAACCCATCAGCTTCTACATTAATTGTACCCGTATAGATTCCTGGCTTTGCATCTCTAGGAATATTTATATTTACCCAAACTGGTTGAACTCTTTCTTTTGCAATATCAATAGGCTCTGATGTATATAAAACATCTGGAACCATTTCTCTTGGCACATTGCTACCTGGTATGTTCCCCCATGAGAAGCCTCTACCAACATGAGCTGATACTTCTTTTAAGAAAGTTAATTCTATATTTGAAGAATCTATTGTATTTCCTTCAGCATTAACAAAATTGCTTGAAGTTAACTTTGCATTACTTACATCCTTACCTTTTGTCCATAAAACTATTTCTGAATTTAATATATCTCCAATCCATCCAATTCCTGACCATGAAGTTTGAGCCATTTTACTTACTTCTTCATAATCTCCTTGCATATAATGTCTATCTGGACTACCTACTGATGCTGATAAAATGCTACCAGCCTTTGTTACAGTTACATTACATTCTGAATAAACATTTGTATTTTTAACTGTAGCTCTTATTTTAGTAGTTCCTTCTAAAACACCTATAACGGTTCCATCTTCGACAGTTGCAATTGCTTCATTTTCTGATGACCAAACTATTTCTCTATCTGAAGCATTTTGTGGTATTACATTAGCTAATAACGTATGTGATAATCCACTTTCAATAGTAATATCATTGCTTGATAATTCCACTTCTCTAGCTTCTATCTTACTATGATATATTTTTGCATAATCTACTTGCATATCAGGCGCAGATCCAGTTTTCTTTCCAGTTGCTCTTACTTTTAAAGTATGAATTCCTTCTTCTAATTCTGGACTACTATATATTAATTGTTGATAAATACTTGTTTGATTATATGCATCTACTTCTACTTCTTCTCCACCATCTATAGAGACAGCATAAATTCCTAATCCTGGTTGCTTATTACCATAAACATCTATTTTAGTTCCTTCAAATTTAACTGTATAATAGATATTTTCTGGAGCACCATTCCAACTAGCAGCATTACTCCAATGTTCATCTCCATTATAAAATTGAGGATAACCAGTGCTTACGCCCCAAGTACCATAATACTTAAATTGATTTATTCCATCCCCTGTATTAGAATCGTTTACAACAGTTGTATAACTATTGTTTTCTTCTGCATTAACTTTTGAATAACCAGATTGTGTTGCAATCATAGTAATCATAAATAAAGTCAATACTTTTGAAATAAGTTTAAAATATTTTCTCATATTATCTCCCCCTTACTTTTTCATTTTAATTTTACCTTATTTTATCTTTTCTGTCTATATTTGTATTAATTTTATTAATACATTCTTTATATTTTTTATTTAAAAGTATATACATATAAATAAAAAGGGACATATCCTATGGATATATCCCTTTCTTAATTAATTTATTATTTTATTAAAGCAGCTCTTAACTTATCGCTAGCTTCTGTTAATTCTTTTTGCCAGTCAGCAACAGTTTTATCACCACTCATAATTGAGTCAACTGTTCCAACATATATATCTGAGAAGTTTAATCCTTCAACTGATTCTGTCGCAGCAAAGTTACCCATTATCGGTAATGCTCCATTATCATAGATACTGAACATTTCTACTTGTAGTGGATCTAAGTAGTTACCTGCAATTTCTATTGCTCCTTCTACTGGTACAACAGCTTTAGCATTTTCAGCTATTATTGCAACCGCTTCATCACTATACATATAAGCCATGAATTCTTCAGCTAATTCTTTATTTGAAGCTTCCTTTGGAATATACATTTGTTCGAAGAAGTTTAATGAATAAGCATCTCCACCTTCTTTATATGCTGGGTATGCCATGAATCCCCAATCAAATCCTTCTGCTCTTGGAGCATCCTTCATTTCATCTGGTAACCAAGTTCCACATGGAATAAATAATGCTTTGTTATCTAATAATAACTGTTGGTTGTTCATGAAACCTTGTGGGTTTGCATTAGCAACAACTGTTGGTTCAATATAATCTTTTAATTTAGCTACAGTATCTAAAGCCTTAGTAGCTGCTTCTGAAGTCCAGAAACCTTCTTCATAATTCATTGCTGAATCAAATGCTTCAATTCCTCCTGCTGCTGCTAACATAGCTGGTATTGTACAATCCCAGTATCCTGCAGTTGAGTATGTTAATAATGACATTCCATCTGCCTTTGCTTTTTCTCCTAAAGCAAACATTTCATCCCAAGTTTTTGGAACTGAATATCCCTTTGATTCAAATAATCCTTTATTATAGAATAATCCTGTTGGACTATAGAATAGCGGTGCTAAATAAGTTTTTCCATCTCCGTAAGGGTTAGTTGAAGCTGTGTCTAAAAATCCTGGTAAGATTTTTTCTTTTACAGTTACATCTTCACCTGGTACAGTTTTATCTAAAACTCCTGATAAATCATGTAATGCTTGTTCCTTTACAAAAGTTTCAGTTAAAGCTTCAGGTCTTCCTGTTGCTAA
>NZ_JBOFYU010000099.1:0-52995 GCF_051654825.1 Clostridium sp. | reverse complement strand
AAAATTATAGTAATGATGGATATTACTATGGCTATAAGTGGCAATGCGTCGAATTTGTTAAAAGATTTTATTATGATGCAAAAAATCATAAAATGCCAGATTTATATGGAAATGCTAAAGACTTTATCGATTCTAATTTGAAACAAGGTGAATTAAATAAAAGCAGAGGTTTAGTTCAATATTATAATGGTGGTGATACAAAACCTAAAGTTGATGATTTACTTGTCTTTACTGATTCTGAATATGGTCATGTTGCAATTATAACTAAGGTTTCTGATAACTACATAGAAGTAATCCAACAAAATGTCTTAGGTTATCCTCGCCAAAGATTTTCTCTTACTGAAAAGAATGGAGACTACTTTATTGGTGATGATAAATCTCCTGCTGGTTGGCTTAGAAAAGAGTAGAAAAAAAGCATGCAATATAAACTGCATGCTTTTTATAATAAACTTTAAAACATAATTAACTAAAATTAGTACTAATATCTTCCTGAATTTTTCATTTGTCTTTCTATATCTCTTTTGTGAGCCTTTTCTAACATAGAGTCTCTCTTATCATAATTCTTTTTACCTCTACAAAGACCTAAAGCTACCTTTACTTTTCCTTCTTTAAGATATAGTGATAATGGTACTAAAGTATAACCTTGTTGTGCTACTAATCCTGCAAATCTAGCTATTTGTTCTCTGTGTAACAATAACTTTCTTTCTCTTAATGGATCAACATTAAATATATTTCCTTGCTCATAAGGACTAATATGCATGTTTTTTATAAATATTTCTCCATTATATATGTCTGCGTAACACTCTTTTAAGTTACACTTACCACCTCTAATAGACTTAACTTCTGTACCAACTAAAGCTATTCCTGCTTCCATTGTCTCTTCAACAAAGTAGTCATGTCTAGCCTTTCTATTTTCAGCTAATGTATTACTATTCTTTTTTCTTACCATATATTTCACCACTCATTTTCTATCGTTTTATAAATTACTATAAGTATATCATAGTATAATCTAGCTATGCCACTTTTTAATATAATAAAGCTAAAATAACCACTTCAAAAGAATGAAATGGTTATTTTATATCTATTCTTCTGTATTTTTTACTTCTTCTGCATACTCTTGCTTAGTTCCATAAGTTTCTTTTATTTCTTCTAAGATATTTTTACTATTATCTATTTCTACTTCTGATTCTGAATCTTCACTATAATTAGTTTTCATATCTTCTTTTAATTCTGGTAACTTATCTACTAATTCTTGACTAGCCTTTATTTCTTCTTTACTATATTCATCTTCTACTAAGTCAAAGAATATTTCTCTATTATCTATATCTACTCTACTACATTTAACTTTAACTTCATCACCTAATTTATATACTTTCTTTTTTCTTTCTCCAATTAAGCAAAGATGCGCTTCATCATAAACATAGTAATCATCATCTAAAGCTGTTATGTGAATAAGTCCTTCTATTGTATTAGGAAGCTCTGCAAATAATCCAAATGATGTTACAGATGAAATTATTCCATCGAATTCTTCTCCAATTCTATCTAACATATATTCAGCTTTCTTTAAATCATCAACTTCTCTTTCAGCTTCTTGAGCTAATCTTTCCATTTCTGATGATTGCTTTGATGCTACATCAACTATATTAGTTAATTTTCCTATTCTCTTTTCATCTATCTTTCCATTAATTTGTTCTTTTATTATTCTGTGTATTTGAAGGTCTGGATATCTTCTTATTGGTGAAGTAAAGTGACAATAGTATTTAGCTGCTAACCCAAAGTGTCCTACACATTCTGGTGAATACTTTGCTTGCATCATTGAACGTAATAATAATGTACTTACTACTGTTTCTTCCTTTTTGCCCTTTACTTTTTCTAAGATATCTTGCAGAGCTCTTGGATGTGATTCTTGACCCCACTTTACAACAAATCCTAAGTTATAAACAAATTCCTTGAATTTTTCTAGTTTTTCTTCATCTGGCTCTTCATGTATTCTATATACAAATGGAAGATTAGTCCAGAACATATGCTCAGCAATGGTTTCATTACATACAAGCATAAATTCTTCAATTACTCTGTTAGCTATTTTTCTTTCATAAGGCTTAATATCTACTGGTTTACCTAACTCATTAAGAATAATCTTTGATTCTTCAAAGTTAAAATCAATAGCTCCCCTTTTTAATCTTTTGTTTCTAAGAATCTTACAAAGCTCTTCCATAGCTTTAAAATCATCTACTAAGTAATCATATCTTTTTATTAATTCTTCATCATTATCTTCAAGTATTTTACTTACATCTGTATAAGTCATTCTTTCATCTGTTTTTATAATAGTTTCTTCTATTTCATGACTTAAAACTGTTCCTTTATCGTTTATTACCATAAAACAGCTTAATGCTAATCTATCTACATGAGGATTTAATGAACAAATTCCATTTGAAAGCTTTTTAGGAAGCATTGGTATAACTCTATCTATTAAATAAACTGATGTTGCTCTTTTTAAAGCTTCCTTATCTAAAGGATTTTTTTCTCTAACATAATGAGAAACGTCTGCTATATGAACACCTAATTTATACTTATTATCATCTAATCTTTCTATAGATACAGCATCATCTAAGTCCTTTGCATCTTCCCCATCTATAGTTACCATTCTTACATTTCTTATATCTTTTCTTCTTTTATACTCTTTTTCTTCAATTTCCTCGGAAATATTTTCAGCATAATTTAAGACTTTTTCTGGGAATTCCTCTGGTAATCCATGCTTTTTAATTATTGTAAGTATATCTAAACCTCTTTCTCCCTTTTGTCCTAATACTTCTGTAACTATTCCTTCTGGACTTCTTCTCTTATCAGCCCATTTTATTATTTCACAAACAACTAAATCACCATCATTTGCACCATTTTTATCTTTCTTTGATATAAATATATCTTGATTTAATCTTGAATCTTCTGGAACTACAAAACCAAAGTTACGGCTGCTTTCATAAACACCAATAACCTTATTGTTAGTTCTCTCTAATACATCCCTAACTTCCCCTTCTCTCTTCTTTCCATTTGCATCTTCTCTAGTTACTTGAACTAGTACCTTATCTCCATTCATAGCTCCACCCATAGCTGAGCTTGGGATAAATACATCTTTTTCTCCCTCTGTTTCAGGAATAAGGAATCCAAACCCTTTTTGATGTACTTGAAGCTTTCCTATTATTAATCCCATTCTTTCTGGAAGAGCAAATTGATCCTTTTTAGTTCTAACTATTAATCCTTCTCTTTCCATTGTTTTTAAAGCTTTTTTAAATGGCTTATATTCATCTGGACTAATATCAAATACGGATACTAACTCTTGTATCCCCATTGGTCTATAAGCTTCTTCTCTCATGAAGCTTAGTAATGTTTGTTTTATTCCCATATATATTAAATTCCTCCAAAGTATTATTTCCTATTATAAAGTGTATCCATAATTTTCTTAAGATACTCAATATATAGTAACATATACACTATATTCTATACAATTAATTGCAATAATATATGTAATTTCTAAATTAAATTTATATTATAAAAAAAAGTAGACATGAGTAATTTCTTTTAACCCATGCCCTTAATTTTATATTTTTTATTTTAAGCAGTATTCAGCTAAAACAGCTTGTAACTCATATATGTTTAAGCTACTGTTAAACTGCTTTTGGATAGGCATAGCTACCCCTGATATCCATATTTTTAATTCAGCATCTAAATCAAAGTGACCTGAAGTCTCGATTTTAAAATTAGTTATTGCTCTATATGGAATTGAGTGATATTCTGTTTTCTTTCCTGTTAACCCTTGCTTATCTACTAATATAAGTCTTTTATTTGTAAATATAAACATATCTCTTATTAGCTTATATGCTCTTTCTACGTTTTCTGATGGTGCTAATATTTTCCCATACTCTTTTTGTACATCTTCAAGTTTTACTTCTGAAGCATTTCCCATTAATCCATTAAATAATCCCATTTTTAAATTTCCTCTCTTTATATCTATTTTTTTATTTTTAACTATTAAATGATTTTCAATATATAAACAAAGCTACTATACATTGTATAGCAGCCTTAATCAACTTATACTAAATTTAAAACAACAGTGTTTATAGCAAATAAAAGTGATGATATAACAGTTAATCTTATAAGCATTGATTCTTTAGTTCTTGCCTTGTTTTTAGCAAAGAAAGTTTCTTGCTTACTTCCTTGAATTAATCCACTTAATGCGTCAGCTTTACTAGGTTGTAATAAAACTGATACTATTACTGTTACCCCTAAAATTGCTTCTAAAACTAATAAAAAAGTATTCATAGTTTACCTCCCACGATATCTTCAAACGGTCACATTTACATAAGTCAATATTATCATATCAAGGGCTAAAAAACAAGTGTTTTAATTACAATAATAGCCAAATAGAAATCAATTTGTTGAATATATAGAAATTTCTTGAAATCTATTGCAAATAAAATGTCGATTATGACTAAAACTCATAATCGACACCTAGTATTTATATAAAATTATTTTTTTATGTTAAAGAATGCTTTTTTACCTCTGTATTCAGCAACATCATCTAATTCTTCTTCTATTCTAATTAATTGATTATATTTAGCAACTCTTTCTGATCTTGCTGGAGCTCCAGTTTTAATTTGCCCAGCATTAACAGCAACAACTAAGTCAGCAATAGTTGTATCTTCTGTTTCCCCTGATCTATGTGAAATTACTGCAGTATATCCTGCTCTATTTGCCATTTCTATAGCATTTAAAGTTTCAGTTAAAGTACCTATTTGGTTTAACTTAATAAGAATTGAGTTACCAACACCCATGTCGATTCCTCTTTCTAATCTTTCTGTATTAGTTACAAATAAATCATCTCCAACTAATTGTACTTTTTTACCTAATCTTTCAGTAATCAGCTTCCAACCTTCCCAGTCTTCTTCTGCCATACCATCTTCAATAGATATAATTGGATATTTATTTACCCAATCTTCAAAGAAATCAACCATTTCTGCTGGTGTTAAAGTCTTTCCTTCGTTTTCTAATACATATTTACCATCTTTATAGTATTCTGAAGATGCTGCATCAATGGCAATAAATACATCTTCTCCAGCTTTATATCCTGCATTAGTTATAGCTTCTATAATTACATCAATTGCTTCTGCATTTGATTTTAAGTTTGGTGCAAATCCACCTTCATCTCCAATTGCTGTTGAATATCCTTTATCATGTAAAGTTTTCTTTAATGTATGATAAACTTCTGCACACATTCTTAATGCTTCGCTAAAGCTTGATGCTCCAACTGGCATAACCATAAATTCTTGTAAATCTACAGAGTTATCAGCATGTGATCCACCATTAATTATATTCATCATAGGTACAGGTAACACTTTTGCATTTACTCCACCTACATATTGATATAAAGGCATGCCTAATGAATTAGCTGCTGCATTTGCAACTGCTAATGATACTCCTAAAATTGCATTTGCACCTAACTTACCTTTATTAGGTGTTCCATCTAATTCTAAAAGTAATTTATCTATATATGGTTGATCATAAACATTACATCCAATTAATTCTTCTGCAATTGTATCATTCACATTTTGAACTGCTTTTAATACACCTTTTCCTAAGTATTTATCCTTTTCACCATCTCTTAATTCTACTGCTTCATACATACCAGTTGAAGCTCCTGATGGAACTGCTGCTCTTCCCATTGTACCATCCTCTAAGTAAACCTCTACCTCAACAGTTGGAAAACATCTTGAATCAATAATTTGTCTTGCAACAATATCTACTATTTCGCAATAATCTTTCATTTTTGTTCCTCCTTTATATTTAAAGCATTACGCATAATACTTTTTTATTATTTTCAAATTAAAGTAATTATATTATTAGTAATCACTTCCTTCTTTATTTATTGTTTCCCTGTAAAAACAAATTATTCATAAAAATTCTATGTATAATAGCCAAAAAATATGCTTTTTTAATTAATTTTTTCTCCTTAAAAGTTAAAAAAGACACCTATTTGGTGCCTTTAATTTAAATCCTCATTATAAAAGTATTGTCTTATTTTCTTTTCCCATTCAATCCCTGTTTTTTCATCTACTTTTTTTACTTTTTCTATAAACTCTTCTAGTACATTGATTTTTTCTAACCCTTTCATTAAATGTCTAGGATAATTCACCTTTCTTTTATAACATTCCTTAGGGTCTATAATTCTAACTCTTTCATCTTCTATTACATATATGTCTCTACATCTTGCATCTAGCTTAGTAAATTTTAATTTTTTAAATTCTTTAATTAAATAATATATGTTTTTTACTAACCTTTCGCTTAGTCCATTATCTTTTATGTAATGGTCAAGCCTTCTTCCTTCCACAACATCTCTAACTATATAATAATCTCCATTGCTATATAATCTTGGAAAGTATTTTGATTTTTCTACTTTTTTTAATATTTCCCACTCTTCTCTGCAACATTTACTTTCTTGAAAAATTTTTACTGCCTTTTTTTCTGGTAGCTCGTACACTATTCCATTATGCCCTTCCCCTAAAAAAACTGCATTCCTAAATAAAGCTTCTGTTTTTTTATCAAAATCTGCAGAGTAAGCATATGTTCTTACCATATCCAAAACCTCACATATAATTCTATTATTATATACTATTCACTAATAACTTATTTAATGATTTTATAGGGCTTTTATTATAATAAAAATAAAAAATAGGAAGTTAAGATTAAATCTTAACTTCCTATTCTAGCTATTTTAACTTATTCTAGAAATAAACAGAATCCTTAGCTTCAGGTAGAGTTAAAACTCCACCTGAAGGTTAGACGTCGTTATCTAGGGGCGTATCAGTTGTTAGCTCCCTCCTAAAGAAACAGAAGTTTTACAACTGATAGCCATCAGATAAAATCTAAAATAAACGGTGGTAAACTTTAAAAATTAAATTTTCTTTCTATTAAATCTTCATTATTAATATTTGTAGATTCAGCCCAATTTATACTACAATTTACTATTGCAGATTCTTCCACTTCTCTACCTTCTATCATTTCTATTAATATTTCAGCTGCGTGCTTTCCTTCATCATAGGTAGGCTGATCAATAGTAGTCACTGATGGGCTTGCATATATTGTCCAATCCCAATTATCAAAACCTATTATCCCTACTTCATTTGGAACATTCCATTCCTTAGTTTTTGATGCCATAAATACCTTTTGTAGAGTTTTACCATTAATTGCAAATATAAGAGTCTTTTTAAAGATTTTCTTATTTTCCTCTACTTTATCCTTTAAAATTTCTGAAAGCTCTAAATAGTCTATATCATCTTCTACAATAATTGTTGTAGCTCCTATATTACTATCTTTTAAGGCATCTTCAAATCCTCTTTTTCTTTCTGTTCTAGCCATTAGTAGCTCTGGATCACTTGTTACTAATATAAATTCCTCATAACCCTTTTCTACTAATTTTTTCATTGCTTCATAAGTAACTTCATAGTTGTTAGTTTTAACCCATTTTCCTTTAAAGTCATTGCTAACACTATCTAAAAATACTAATTTCTTTCCTCTTTCTTCTATCTTACTTACTATATTATTAAATTTAAGAGTTGGCTGAACTATAAATCCATCTACTCCCATATCTAGCATACTATCTATATATTTTTCTTCATTTATATAATTAAAATTACTACTCCCAATAAGTATTTGGTAACCTGCACTTTTAACAACTTCCTCTATCCCTTTTACTACATTATTACTAAATGGGTTAGTTATATCTGCAACAACTACTCCTATAAGACTTGATTTTTTTAACTTTAAACTTCTTGCCATTATACTAGGACTATAATTAGTTTCTTCAATAGCCTGCTCAATTCTCCTTTTAGTATCTGGCGACATCTTTTCAAATTTACCATTTAAATAAAAAGATACAGTTGTTTTAGAAGTATTGGCTTTTTCAGCTATATCATTTATTGTTACTTTACTATTCTTTCTCATTTATAAATTGCCTCGTCTTTCAAACCTTTATTATCAACCTAATCATATCTAAACTAAAATTATCCTCTTAATCTTATAACCTTTTGATTTCCTTCTTTTTTATGAATTACAACTACTTTTCCGTACACAGCTGTTTCTTCACAAGAGTATATTTTAGCTCCTTTATATGTTTCTTCATTAAATATAATTATAGTATAGCTTTCATTTTCTCCTATATTAATAGTTTTTACTATTACCTTATCTTTATTAACTTTATCTAAACTATTAAACTGATTTATTCCACTATCTTTAATAACTATATCTTCGTTAGTATTCTCTCCAATAATTATATCATAATTTCTAATTAAATCTTTAAAGTTAGTCTTAGTTTCTATTCTTTTACTATTATTAATTTCATTATAATTTTTAGATATATATGAATTTTTAATTTCTATTTCATCTATATTGTAATTATATAACCTTAATTTGCTATTTTCGTTTTCTAATGATAGATACTCACTATTTTCTTTAACCTTAACATCTGAATCTAAATTGTAATAATTTGTAATAGAGTGATTTCCATTACATCTAATATCATTTACTATTACCCATATATTAGGTGATATAAATAATACCCTTCTTACCGCTATATAACTACTTCCATCATTAAGCTTTGCTATATATGGTGTTTCAGCATAACTTATATTTTCCTTACATGAGAAATAGTTTTTTAATGTATCTGGGAATTTTTCATACCCCCAAGACTTTACCGGAACTCCAAATGGATCATTATCTATTACTGAAACATTATGAGCCTTAGCTGATTTAAAATATTCTCTCATTTTATCATCTTCTACATAAGTATATCTTCCACTATCAACAAAAAAAGGCTTTCCATCAAAATACAATGAAAAATGTCCTAAGTCAATATGGCCATGTCCACTTCCTAATGTTCCATTCTTTACATATGTAAAGCTAGATTTTTCATTAAAGTCACTTCTCATATAAATATTTCCTGAGTCATCAAAGGATTTATTTATTTCTTTTGGCTTTTCACCTTCTATATTAATAAATACATCATATCCTTTTTTACCATGCATAAATATACTATTTAAATCAAGATTATCAAATGCAGCCCATTTAAGTTCTTTATCTTTAAATAATATTACTGCCTTTACTAAAACATCTCTTATATCTGTTCTATCACTATCAGCTTGTGCTTCTTGAGTCCATTTAGGTGCTGCACAATACATTAGGTATTTTGCCATAGATAATACCTTTGATTTATATTCTTCTTTTAAATCAAAACCTAATTTTTCACATGTAGAAATTACTTTCATTGAGCAATTTAATACTTCTACATGATACATTGCTGATTGTTCCCAATGTGACCCATCATCAAAAACTTGTAATTCTATTTGTGCATAAGTTTGTGCTAGTGCCCACTCAAAAAGTTCACTATCATCAATAAATTCTCTAAGCCATAAAAGGCAAGAAATTATTGATGTTGTTTGTAACACCCCCCAATTGCTTAATATATACTTATCTGTATATGAGTTTTTAAGATAATATATTTGCTCTTTTATACTATTTATAATTTTTAGTAAATCCTTATCATCTATCTTATCTATTGCAATTAAGTGTATTAATCCATTTAACCAACTTTGACATCTAATACCTGTATCAATAGTTCTTATAGTTTTTCCACCCTTAAGAGTTATTTTATTTTTTTCTATCCAATCTAATACTAACCCTTTCCACTTTTCTATATAAATATCTTTTTCTTCTAAATAATAGGCTAATATTAATTTATTTAAATATTCATGTCTATTTAACATAAATATCCACTCTTCATCTCCATTAGGAGTAAAATTCCAATCTACTGGATTATTTACATATGGAACCCTACATTGCTCCATATCCCAAGTTTCATCAAAAATAAAGGAGTTATTTAATAAAAGGTTTGCTCCAAGGAGCTTAGTTCTATATTCCTTACTACACTCACCTTTAATGTAATTTTTAACAAAATCAATATCATATGTTTTAATATACTCTTTTACTCGCTCTTTTAATAATGCTAATTCACCATTTAGTATATGATCCATACTATCAACCCCTTCAATATTCAATTACTAATAATAGATATTTTGTATGTGAAATATCTATTATTAATAATCAATAATCTAAAATGTTTATAGAAACTATTTGAATATAAAATGTCAAATAGCTTCTATATTTATATATTATCTATTTACACTTCCTAGATTTTTATTATCCATTAAACCATATACATCTTCAACAGTAGATAAACTTACATCTCCAACTTGAGTTTGCTTTAATACTGCACTTGCTGTTCCAAATTCGATTATATTTTGCATATCATTTTCATTTGTAAGTAATCCTCTTATTACTCCAGCTGCAAAGGCATCTCCGCCACCAATTCTTGAAATCATACTAAATTCATATTTATATGATCTATATAGCTTATCTCCATCAAATAACACACCTGCTAATGAATGATAATTATAAGGTGACCCTGTTCTTAAAGTAGTTGATACATTTTTTACATTTAAGTCTTCTGTCATATACTTAAATTCATTAATTAGTCTTTCATCAGTTATTTCTTCTACAGAAGCATCTAAAACCTTAAAATTTTCAACATCTCTGCTTAACCAACCAAAGCATAAATAACTATCTTTAACTATTGGCATTAGCCTTTCAACAAACTCTCCATAACTATTAAATAGCTTAGCTCTATAATTTAAGTCTACACTTATTTTTATTCCTCTAGATTTAGCTTCATTTATAATTCTTGTTGCTACTTCTCTTATTTCATCAGTTAAACCAAATGTTATTCCTGACACATGTAATAATGTAACATCTTCTAAAGCTTTATCCAAATCAATATCTTCATATCTTAGTTCATTTATTGAAGAATATTTTCTGTCATAAACTACATTAGCCTTTCTTGCTGAACAGCCTTCTTCGTAGTAATATAATCCTAGTCTTTCACCCTTTGACACAATGCTATCACAATCAACACCATGTGATCTTAAAAAAGTTTTAGCAGCATTTCCTATTTCATTTGGAGGTAAGCTTGTTATAATTCTAGTATTAACACCTAAGTTACTTAACCCAACTGCAACATTTGCTTCAGCTCCCCCAAAACAAACATCAAATCTGCTTGTTTGGCCTATTTTTAAATTATCTGGTGGAGTTAATCTTAATAATACTTCTCCTAATACTAAAACCTTACTCATATTTACCTCGCTATTTTAAAATTTCTTTTACTCTATCTATATATTTTCTAGTTTCTTCTTGAATAACTACTGGATCTTTTAAATTAACAATAGCGCTACCAATGCTTACAACATCGCAACCATTCTTAAACCATTCACCCATATTGTCAAAGCTTACTCCTCCAGAAACCATAACTCCAATTCCTTTAATAGGAGCTTTGATATCTTTTATAATTGAAGGTTTAAATGCTGAACCTGGGAATAGTTTCACAACATCTACTCCTGATTCTCTAGCTTCAACAATTTCTCTTATAGTAAAACATCCTGGTATATACGGAACTCCATATCTATTACAAAGTATTGCCGTATCCTTATTAAAGCTTGGACTAACTATAAACTCAGCTCCAGCAAGAATTGCGGCTCTTGCTGTTTCTGAATCTAAAACTGTTCCTGCTCCAATAAGTACATCACTTTTCTTGTCCTTGCAAAGATCTGAAATTACTCCAGTAGCATTTGGAATTGTAAATGTAACCTCAATAACATTACATCCACCATTTATTGCTGCATTTGCTACTGTAACGCCCTCTTCTTTTGTATCAGTTCTTAATACTAATACAAATGCATCTTTTTCAATTCTTTTTAAAGTTTCTACTTTATTTATCATCTATCTTACTAACCATCCTCCATCAACAGCTAAAACGTGGCCATTGATATAGTCTGATGCACTACTTGATAAGAATACTACTGCTCCCATTAAATCTGAAGTTTTACCCCATCTTTCAGCTGGAATTCTTGATAAGATTTCCTTGTTTCTATTTTCGTCAGCTCTTATAGGAGCTGTGTTAGCTGTTTCTATATATCCAGGTGCTATAGCATTAATTTGAACATTGTGAAGTGCTAATTCATTAGCAAATGCCTTTGTAATCCCAACTACACCATGCTTACTAGCTGTATAAGGAGGAACGAACTTTCCACCTTGGAATGATAACATTGATGCAATGTTTATGATCTTACCGCTTTTTTGCTCAACCATTATTTTTGCAACTTTTTGTGATAAATAATAAACTGCATTTAAGTTTATGTTCATTACAGCTTCCCAATCTTGATCTGGGTATTCTAATAAAGGATTTCTTCTTATAGTTCCTGCATTATTAACTAATATATCTATCTTTCCAAACTCTTTCATACAAGTATCTACTACTTCATCTCTAAAGTCAGCTTTAGTTAAATCACCTTTAACAAAAACTATTTTCTTTCCTGCTGCTTCAACCTTTTCTTTAACCTCTTGTACATTGTCATCAAAAGTTGTTACTAATATATCTGCTCCTGCTGCTGATAAAGCTTCTGCATAAGCCATACCTATTCCAGTGTTACCTCCAGTTACGATTGCAACCTTACCTTCTAAATTAAAAAAATCTAATGAAAAATTCTTGTTCATATTATACACTCCTTCTCTATTTTATTGTTCCGATTATACTTTCTTTAGCTACTTCGATTTCTAAGCCTTTTGCTATTTCTAATTTAACTATATTTTCTTCTATGCCCTTTATGTTTCCATAAATTCCTGACATAGTAACTACTTTATTGTTTACTTTAAGAGTTTTTAGATACTCATCTCTTAAAGCTTCTTGTTTTTTCATTTTGTTTTTGTTTAGTATAGGCATAAATAGCATTAACACTACTGGATATGATGCTAAACAAAGTATTATCCACATCATTGTCTTGTCCATAATATTAACCCATTATATCCTTTCTACACATAACTGATGCCATATCAGGTAATGAAGATATTGCTGTATCAATTATCTTTCTAGTTCCTTCTTCTGAACCAATAACTAAAGTATTCATTACTACTTCTAAGATACAAGCTACTGAAACTCCACCTATTACATATTGATCTTCTGAGTTTTCATTTAATAATATTTCTCTTGATGATATTTGGAATGGTGCTCCACCTGTTATATCTGCAAATACGATTAATTCCTTGTTTTCTGCTACGTACTTTTGAAGCATAACTGTAAAATCATCATGAGTAAGTTCATTATTAAGATTTATAGCATCTATATTTTCATCTACTCCAGTTAATAATTTCACCGTTGATTTTATTCCTGTTGCATATTCACCATGTCCTACTATTAATATTTTCATATCTTTCATCCCCTTGTTAATGTTAAACTTTTAAAAAATAATGACCCCCTATACTTAGATTAGTAATAAGGATCATTATTTTTTATCTTTATTGCTTTATTAATCTATTACTTATTGTTTGACTTATCTTTTTACTAAACTAAAATTCCTAAAACTGATCCGATTATACCTATTATAATTGTTAATATTACAAGTTGGTAAGTTGTCCATTTACGTTTCTTTATTAAATAGAATACTCCAATTGTATATAATGCTGGTAATAATGCTGGTGCTATTTTATCTAGCATTTCTTGTACTGATACAACTTTTTCAGCGCCATCTGGCATTGAAGCAACATATTGAATTCCTATTTTAATTTTAACGAATGATACTGCTAATCCTGAGATTACAGTTACACCAATCATACTTGCAACTGATGATATTTGAGACATTTTTTCACTTAATGTTTCAATTATGCTTGTTCCTAATTTATAACCATATATACCTGTTAATAATTTTATTGTTAATAATATTGCATTCATTGCTACGAAGAATAATATTGGTCCTGCAATCATACCATCTTGTGCTAAACTTGCAGCAATTGTTGATAATAATGGAGCTAAACAGAATTGAGCTAATGAATCTCCAATTCCTGATAAAGGTCCCATTAAAGCTAATTTAATTGAACGAGCTTCTTGTAATGAACTTCCTGAATCAAGCATTACTAAGTTCATGCTTGTTATAAATGGTAGGAAGTGAGGGTTTGAGTTAAAGAACTCAAGGTTTGATGTTAATGCTTCTTGTAATCCATCTTCATCATTTTTATAGATCTTTTTTAATGATGGATATAAAATATTTGCATATCCTATCCCTTGATAATTTCCGTAGTTGAATCCATTTTGTAAGTAATAAGCTCTTAGTGACGCTTTTACGTAATCACTTTTTTCTAAAACTGGTTGACGTTTTGTTAAATTATTAGATTCCATCTTCGAACACTACCTCCTCACTATCATCATTACCGTTATCTGAACTATTCTTGTTTCCGTTTCCTTTAATAAAGAATACTAGTAAAGCAAATGCTGTTCCTACAAAAGCTACTCCCATTACTGGTAATCCTAAATATCCAATACAAATATATCCTATTAATACGAATGGAATTAATTCTACCTTAGCCATTACTGATAATATCATTGCGAAACCAATTGCTGGTAACATTGTACCTGCTACTGTAAATCCTGTAATTAACCATTGTGGTATGTATGAAATAACTGTTTCTAATCCTGTTGTACTTATTGCTCCTGCAAAACCTATTAAGAAACCTACTATAGCAAATATCCATACAGTTGCATTTGCACCAATTTTAAATTTAAAATAATTTCTTTCTTTTATTCCTTTAGTAGCATATTGACTTAATCCTGTTGCAAAAGTATAAGTTGCAGTGATTAAGAATTGGAATGCTACTGCAAATGGGAATGATAAAGCTAAAGCTGACTCTGGAGTCATACCTTGATTTTTCATTGTTATTGCCATTAACGTACCTATAATACCAGGTCCCATTGGGTTTGGAGGAACTGTTCCACCTGCACCAACACCGAATCCCATAAATGCTATTTCACTAATAGCTCCCATTGCTAAAGCAGTAGGAATATCCCCTAAAATTACACCTACACCTATTGATAAAACTATACAACGGTTTGAGTAAATACCAAGTAACATACCTGATAAACAAAAAGCAGTCCATAATCCAATCAATACAGCTTGAATCATTGTAATTTCCATTATAATTGCCTCCTATATATTAATATTTTTTTATTTTCCCCAGGATTTAACCTGGGGATTATTAATTAGTCTAAGTATTTAGTAATATCTACTTGAACAGCTCCATCGTTTCCTGATGGTGTTGTTTTAGTGTTAAATTTCATTGAATACTTTTCTGAAAGCTCTTTTAATGCAGCCTTGTCTTCTTTTCCTAAGAAAATTGATCTTGTTACTGGTGACTTACCTTCTGCATTATGAATGTTTCCAATGTTTATTTCCTTAACTGGAACTCCACCTGCTATTAGCTTTAAAGCATTTTCTGGTGTCTTACAAACTATAAATATTTTTTGCTTTGGTGATGCTTTGTGAATTAACTCACAAGTCTTTTCTATTGAGAAAAATCTCATTGCTACTGATTTTGGTACTACAGTTTTCATTAATGTTTGTTGTATAACATCTGTGCTTGCTGCATCGTCAGCTACTATTACAGTATTAACTCCTAATGCATTTAACCACATTTGTCCTTGTCCATGTATTAGTCTTTCGTCAATTCTCATCATTTCAATATTAACATTACTCATAATAGTTCTCTCCTTTACTTTTACCAGTATAATTCCCAATCTTTATAGAATCTAATTAATGCTTCTAGGTAGTAATAATCTCCCCAGATGTTTCCTTCATCTACACCTTTACCTGAGTGCCATGAATATACACCGTGTAGTAAAACCGGTTTTCCTGGTTGTACATCATCATGTGTATAGTTTTTAATTAATGATCTTAATATGTTGTGCATTGCATATTTATATACTTCCTTATCAGTATCTACTTCTGGTAAGAATTTATTCATTTCATGCATACCACATACAGCTACTGCTGCTGCTGAAGAATCTCTTGAATGTCCACTTCCATCTCCAAATATTAAATCCCAATAACAAATATTATCTTCTGGTAATCTATTTAAGAAGTAATTTGTCATACCTTTATATAAGTTAAAGCTATATGGGTTCTTTGAATTTTTGTAGTTTAGTGGAATACCATACATTCCCCAAGCTTGTCCTCTAGCCCAAGCTGAATCATCATTGTAGCCTTGTCTAGTTACTCCCTTTAATGGTTCACCTGTTTCATTATTCATATAGAATGTGTGGAAAGCAGAAGCATCATCTCTTATAACGTTGTTGCATGATGTTACAAAATGCTTTTCTGCTATTTCTCTATATTTATTGTCTCCAGTTACATCTGTTGTCCAATATAATAGAGGAATGTTTAATAAACAATCTATTATAAATCTGTAATGATCCTTACTTCCTAACTCACCCCAAGCTTGGATAAACTCACCCTTTTCTTGGTATCTAGAAATTAACTTATCAGCTGCTTTTATTGAAGCTTCCTTAGCTACTTCTGAACCTGTTAGTTTATATCCACTTACGCATGATAATGAGTAAAGGAATCCTAAATCGTGATGATCTATTTCAATGTCTTTATCTACTCTATTTTTAAAAGATGCTACGTTCTTTTCAGCTAACTCTCTGTACTTTTCATCATTAGTGTACTCGTAAGCCAACCATAGTAATCCTGTCCAGAAACCATCTGTCCATTCAATGTTTTCTATAATTCCATACATATTATCTTTCGTTGCTGATGATGGGAACTTATCTTTAAAGTATTCCATATTAGCTTCTACTTGTTTAATTGCATTTTCTATAGCTTGTTCAACTTCTGCCTTTGTTAAAAGCTCAGTATTTAAAAACTCTTCTCTCTTTTTTATATCTTCTACATTAATTGTCTTAATCATATACTCCCCCGTAATGCTTATCTTAATGTATCCATTGATACTGCATCCATGTCATCAAATGTTTGGTTTTCTCCGCACATTCCCCATATGAATGTATAATTACTAGTTCCTACACCTGAATGTATTGACCAACTTGGTGAAATAACAGCTTGTTCATTTTCTATTACTAAGTGTCTAGTTTCACTTGGTTCACCCATGAAGTGGAATACTCTTGTATCTTGAGCCATATCAAAGTAGAAGTAAACTTCCATTCTTCTTTCATGTGTGTGACAAGGCATTGTGTTCCAAGCATTTCCTGGTTCTAACATTGTTAATCCCATTAATAATTGACAACTTTCACATACATTTGGATGAACATATTGATATATAGTTCTTTTATTTAATGTTGAGTTATCTCCTAATCTAACTGGATTAGCTTTTTCTATTTCAATCTTAACTGTCTTGTACTCTTTATGAGCTGGAACTGAATTAATATAAAGCTTAGCAGGATTTTCTGAATCTACTGATTTAAAGCTAATTTCTTTATTTCCTTTTCCTATGTATAATCCGTCTTTTGATTGTAGTAAATATTCTTCACCATCTATAGTAACTACAGCAGGTCCACCAACATTAATTATTCCCATTTCTCTTCTTTCTAAGAAGTAATTAACTCCCATTTCTTTTCCTGCTTCTAATTTAAGTTCATTGTAAACCGGTTTTACTCCACCGAAAATTATTCTATCTACATGACTATAAGTAAGTTCTATTCTATCGTTAACAAATATTTCTTCAACTAAATAATGTTCTCTTAACTCACTTGTATCATATTTCTTTGAATCACTTGGATGATTTGCATATCTATTATTCATAATACCCTCCTAAATATTTACTTGTAAACCTATTTAGTAAACTGGTTTACTCGTTATCATGTTTTTATTATACTCATTGATGTAAATGTTGTCAACTTTTTTTCGTATTATTTTAAAAATTATTTTAATAGTATATTATTCGCTATACTTTTTCAAATTTATTCCAATTTTTGCATTTTAAATATTAAATAATATCACTAATAATCAATATATTACATATATCAACATATCTCCTATTTATTTTACCTAATACTCTAAATATAATACAAAACCGCATATGTAAACTTCTTTTACATACGCGGTTTCTAATCCTTATATTTAAAACTATCTCTTTTCTCCAATGAATACAGCTGCTAATGTTCCAGGCCCACCATGTGTACCTATAACTGCTCCTATTGAATTTATAATTACATTTTTAACTTCTATACTTTCTAAAATCATTCTTTTCAATTCTTCTGCATCCTTTTCTGAATCTGCATGACAAATGAAAAGAGTTTGTTCCTTAAGGTTTACCCCTTTAGTTTTAACTTCATCTGCAATGTATTTAAGCGCCTTTTTTCTTCCCTTTATCTTTGCACCAGGTAAAACCCTTCCTTCATCATCGATTAATAAAGTTGGCTTAATTCCAAGTAAACTTCCTACTGCTGCTGTAGCTCCTGAAATACGCCCACCTCTTTTTAAATGGTTTAAATCATCAACAGTTATTGCATGTATTATTTTTCTTTTATTTTCTTCTACCCATGCTACTGCTTCTCCTTTTGAACACCCACTCTTTAACATTTCACATAGATAATAAACTAAAGCTCCTTCACCCAATGAAACACTTAATGAATCTATAACTGTTATGTCTGCATTAGGGTTTTCCTCAAGTATTCCCATTCTTGCAATGTTTGCACTATTAAAGGTACCACTTAAAGCTGATGATAATCCTATATATATTATAGAATGTCCTTGTTTTGTAAGATCTCTAAATATTTCTTCAAAAGTTCCTACATTTACTTGAGCTGTTGAAGGCATAGCTCCTTCTCTTATTTGTCTATAAAAATCTTCATATTTTAAAGTCTGTCCTAAATCATCTATTAAAAACTCACCATTCATGTTAACTGTTAATGAAACTAATTCTATATTATTTTGTTTTACATATTGAATTGGTAAATCACATGCTGAATCTGTAATTATTTTAATTGACATAATATCACTCCTAAATTAAGTTAATATATCTCTTTTATTTATTGTCATTATACATAGTTTTATTTTAATTGTCAAATGTTTTGACTATCAAAATATTTGATTGGAAATCTATTTCCATATTTACCATAATAAAAAAGCATCTATTACAAAGCTTCTTTTTCCATTAAAAATTAGCTTTAAATAGACACTTTAAAATATAGTTATTTAATAATATACTTTATTAATCTTGACGTAGTAAGTATTGATTACCATCTACATCAAAAAATTCAAACATTTTTCCATAAGGCATATCCATAAGCTGCCCCACCCTTACTTCATTTTTCTTCATACCTTCATATGCTAAATTAATATCTGATGTACTTAATATAATTGAAGGATGCTCTACATTTGCTGATGGATTGAATGTTTTCATTTGCTCCTTATTATATAAAACAAAAGTAGTAAATTCACTTTCACTTGGCCCTACTTCTAACCATTTCATTCCTGCTCCCATTTGTTGCTCAAACTTTACTACAAAACCTATCTTTTCAGTCCAGAATTTTTTAGCTTCATCTTGATCATTTACGTAAATAGTAATCTTACCTATTTTATTTATCATTTTTTCTCCTCCTAATTCAAGCTTTTATTAAAATTTTCTCCAACTATAATCATAATAATACTTTTCTTTTTTTATTTTATAAATTAATTCCTTAACTACTACTAATTTTTCCTCAATTAATAGAACATAAGTTCTTGTAATGATATATTATCATCGTTGAATTTCATTGTCAACTAATATCATATTATAAGTTATACATCATTCTTTACTAAAGTTACGTTAAACAAATGACTATAACAAAAAATGCCTAATAAGATCTTGCAATCTTATTAGGCATTTTAAAGCTTATATTATTTATTTGCTATTAAGTTTTCTCCAGTCATTTCTGATGGAACTTCTAATCCCATTTCACCTAACATAGTTGGAGCTATATCAGCAAGTTTTCCTTCTTTTAAACTCTTTCCTTCTGTGTGGTTTGATACCCATACAAATGGAACTGGCTCAGTTGTATGAGCTGTAAATGGATTTCCTGTTGAGAAATCTATCATAGTTTCAGCATTTCCGTGATCAGCAGTTATAAATACTGATCCATCTTTTTCCAAAACTTTATTTACTATTTTACCAAGACAAGTATCTACAGTTTCAACAGCTTTTATAGCAGCTTCAACAACACCTGTATGTCCAACCATATCTGGGTTAGCATAGTTTAGTATTATCATATCATACTTATCTGAATCTAATCTATTGATTAATTCTTCTGTAACTTCAAAAGCACTCATTTCAGGTTTTAAATCATAAGTTGCAACCTTAGGTGATGCTATTAACGCTCTATCTTCACCTTCGTTTTCCTTTTCAACTCCACCATTGAAGAAGAAAGTAACGTGTGCATATTTTTCAGTTTCAGCTATTCTTAATTGGTTTAATCCCTTACTAGCTACATATTCACCTAAAGTATTAGTTATACCTTCTGGTCTGTAAGCAACTTCAACACCTTCTAAAGTCTTGTCATATTGAGTCATTGTTACAAATGTTAAGTTTAATGTTTCTCTATTGAATCCACTAAATTCTTTATCATTTATAGCTCTAGTTATTTCTCTAGCTCTATCTGGTCTAAAGTTAAAGAATATTACTGAATCTCCATTGCTTATTTTTGCAACTGGTCTGTCTTCATTCATTATTACTGTTGGTAATACGAACTCATCTGTCTTGTTATCATGGTATGATTTTTCCATAGCTTCAACAGCTGATGTAGCAGTTTCACCATTACCTAAAACCATTGCGTTATAAGCAAGTTCAACTCTTTCCCATCTGTTATCTCTGTCCATAGCATAGTATCTACCTGATATTGTAGCTATTTCACCTACTCCAATTTCTTTCATATAGTTTTCTAATTCAACTACGAAATCTTTACCTGAACCTGGAGCAACGTCTCTTCCGTCCATAAAGCAGTGAACATAAACTTTTTGTAATTCAGCTTTTTTAGCTAAATCTAATAATCCTTTTAAATGGTCTATATGTGAGTGAACTCCCCCATCTGATAATAATCCCATTAAGTGAAGAGCTGTATTCTTTTCCTTAGCATTGTTTATAGCTAAGTTTAATGATTCATTTGTAAAGAATCCACCTTCTTTTATTTCCTTAGTTATTCTTGTTAACTCTTGATATATAATTCTTCCAGCACCGATATTTAAGTGTCCAACTTCTGAATTCCCCATTTGTCCTTCTGGTAATCCAACTGATAAACCACTTGCTTGTAATTCAGTGTGAGGATATTTTGCTAATATTGCATCATAGTTTGGTTTTTGAGCTGCTTCTACAGCATTTCCGTCTGATTTTGGAGCAATTCCAAATCCATCTAATATCATTAACATTACAGGTTTCTTCGCCATAAGTCCCTCCAAATTATAAATAATCTATATTTGACAATATATTAACTTAATATTATCTTTCTTTAAATTCTACTTAATTATACTATATTTATACTATTCTAACAACCAAATCGAATTTTATGTAAACATTTGTATAAGATTATTTTGAAAATTTATTCAATACATTTCAGTGTCATTATTCCAATAAAGTAAACTTCTTATCATACTTCTAAAATAAGAAGCATTTCTATTTTTCACACTTTAATTTTGAATAACATCTATCATTCTAATATTAAAAATATAAGTACAATTTTCTATATAAAAAATAGAAACTCAGACTAATCTGAGTTTCTTATTAATTAAAAGTTAACGATTTGTGAGAAGTCTGCAGCTACTAAGCTAGCTCCACCAACTAAAGCACCATCGATGTCTGACATTTCCATTTGACCTTTAATTGTGTTTGGTTTAACTGATCCACCGTATTGGATTCTTACTTTATCAGCAACTTCTTTACCGAACATTTCAGCAACAACGCTTCTTACAGCCATTATTGTTTCGTTAGCTTGCTCATCAGTAGCAGTTTTTCCAGTTCCTATAGCCCAGATTGGTTCGTAAGCTATAACTACTTTTTCTGCTAATTCTGGTGATAAACCTTCTAAATCAGCTTTAATTTGAGCTCCAACAACTTCGTTAGTTGTTCCGTTTTCTCTTTGCTCTAATGATTCTCCACAGCAAAGGATTGGAGTCATGTTGTGTGCAAATGCAGCTTTAACTTTTTTGTTTAAAGCTTCATCTGTTTCGTTGAAGTATTCTCTTCTTTCACTATGTCCTAAAACAACATAGCTAACACCCATAGCTTCTAACATTCCTGGAGCAACTTCACCAGTGAAAGCACCTTTTTCTTCAAAGTGCATGTTTTGAGCAGCTATTTTAATGTTTGATCCAGCAGCAGCTTTTAAAGCAGCATCTAAACAAACGAAAGTTGGGCAGATTACTACGTCACAAGTAGCATCTTTAACTAATGATTTTAATTCTTCTATAACTTTTACAGCTTCATCTGGAGTGTAGTGCATTTTCCAGTTTCCAGCGATTATTGGTTTTCTCATAATATTCACCTCATATTTATTCTCTAAGCCAAGCTTAGGATTTACGACTATTTAAAATTTACTTAATAAAAGTGGCTCTCGCCACCTTTATTAAATTAATATAACTATCTATTAATTAGGAATTACTTGTTGTTTAAAGCTTCTATTCCTGGTAATGCTTTTCCTTCTAAGAATTCTAATGAAGCTCCACCACCTGTTGAGATGTGAGTCATTTTATCTCCGAATCCTAAGATGTTAACAGCAGCAGCTGAGTCTCCTCCACCGATAACTGTTGTAGCATCTGCATCAGCCATAGCTTTAGCAACTGCAATTGTTCCTTTGTTGAAGTTTTCGAATTCGAATACTCCCATTGGTCCGTTCCAGATAACAGTCTTAGCATCTTTTATAGCATCAGCGTATATAGCTTCAGTCTTAGGTCCGATATCTAATCCCATGCTTCCAGCAACAATGTTTTGATCTTCAGTAACTACAGCTTCAACATCTTTGAATTCAGCAGCAATTCTGTGGTCAACTGGTAATAAGAAGTTAACTCCCTTAGCAGCAGCCTTTTCGATCATTTCTTTAGCGTAGTCTATTCTGTCAGCTTCAACTAATGATGAACCAACTTCGTATCCTTGAGCTTTTAAGAATGTATAAGCCATTCCCCCACCGATTATTAATGTATCAACTTTTTCTAATAAGTTGTTGATAACAGCTATTTTATCTGAAACCTTAGCTCCACCTAATATAGCAACGAATGGTCTAACTGGAGTGTTTACAGCTTCTCCTAAGAACTTTAATTCTTTTTGAATTAAGTATCCACATACAGCAGTGTCAACGAATTCTGTAACACCAACTGTTGAACAGTGAGCTCTGTGAGCAGTTCCGAATGCATCGTTAACAAATACGTCTGCTAATGAAGCTAATTCTTTTGAGAAATCTTCTATGTTCTTAGTTTCTTCTTTTCTGCATCTTGTATTTTCTAATAATACAACATCTCCGTCTTTCATGTCTGCTACAGCTTTTTTAGCGTTTGCTCCAACTACTTCTTCATCTCTAGCAAATACTACTTCTTGACCTAACATCTCGCTTAATCTTACAGCAACTGGTGCTAATGATTTTGAAGCGTCTTTTCCTAAGTGTGAACAAAGTATAACCTTAGCTCCGTTTTTAACTAAGTATTGGATTGTTGGTAAAGCACCATTTAATCTATTTTCATCAGTTATAACTCCATCTTTTAGTGGAACGTTAAAATCGCATCTTACTAATACTCTTTTACCTTGAACGTTTATATCTTCGATAGTCTTCTTATTAAAGCTCATTCCAATTCACCTCATAAATTTATTTTATAATTTAAAATTGGCCTGGCCTCATAGCCTTAACTATAAAACCAGACCAATAACTATGTCTATCTCTAAGTATTAATTACTTATAATATTAAATTATCTAGTAACGAAGTACTTTAAAGTTCTGATTAATTGGTTAGTGTATGACATTTCGTTATCGTACCATGAAGCAACTTTAACTAATTGCTCTCCACCAACTTCCATAACTCTTGTTTGAGTAGCATCGAATAATGAACCGAAACTAATTCCGATTATATCTCCTGATACTAATTCTTCTTCAGTGTAACCGAATGATTCGTTAGCAGCTTCTTTCATAGCAGCGTTAATTTCTTCAACAGTTACTTTCTTGTTTAAGTTACATACTAATTCAGTTAATGAACCAGTTATAACAGGAACTCTTTGAGCACCACCATCTAATTTTCCTTTTAATTCAGGAATAACTAAACCAATTGCTTTTGCAGCTCCAGTTGAGTTTGGAACTATGTTAGCAGCAGCAGCTCTAGCTCTTCTTAAATCACCCTTAGCGTGAGGACCATCTAAAGTGTTTTGGTCATTAGTGTAAGCGTGGATAGTTGTCATGAATCCTTTTTCGATTCCGAACTTATCGTTTAATACTTTAGCCATTGGAGCTAAACAGTTTGTAGTACATGAAGCACCTGATATAACTGTTTCAGTACCATCTAATATTTCTTGGTTAGTGTTGAATACAACTGTTTTGATATCTCCAGTTGCAGGAGCTGAGATAACAACCTTCTTAGCACCAGCTTCTAAATGTAAACCAGCTTTTTCTTGTGAAGTGAAGAATCCAGTACATTCTAAAACTACATCAACGTTTAATTCTTTCCAAGGTAAATCTGCTGGATTTCTTTCAGCAGTAACTTTTATTTCTCTTCCATTAACTACGAAAGCACCTTCTTTAACTTCGATTTCTCCGTTAAATCTTCCTTGTGCTGAGTCATATTTGAATAAGTGAGCTAAAGTTTTAGCATCTGTTAAGTCATTGATTGCTACCACGTTGAACTCTGGGTTTTCAATCATTAATCTTAATGCTAATCTTCCTATTCTTCCAAAACCATTAATTGCTACATTTACCATTTGCAATTACCTCCTAAAAATAGTTATATTTAAAATTTTAAATTTTAAGCTTATTCAGTGTGTTCCTTGATAAACTCTAATATCTTCAAACCAGCGGCTTCATCTGTAACTAACACAGCATTATTATTATTCATCATAGTTGCTAAAATAGATTCTACTTTATCTTCTCCAGCTGCTACTGCTATATGTGTGTTAATTTTTCGTGCTTCATTAATATTAATTCCAATAGTGTTATTTTCATAAACTACTTTTGAATGTTTATTGAAATAACATCCAAATGCTTCGCCTACAGCTCCAAGCTCTTTTAACTTAGCTTTTTCTTCTTCAGAGATATCTCTCTTTTCAGCCATAACCTGTGCATTACCGATACCATAAATCATGATATCTGCTTTTCTAATATTATCTATTACTTCTTTTATTTCCTTTTCTTTAAGTAATGTATCTAATAATTCTAAACTTAAATTTTCTGGTATATGAAGTAACTTATATGAACCATTTAGCTTTTTTGCTAAAGATGCAGCTAATGTACTAGCTTGACTTTCAACTTTTCTTCCCATTCCACCTCTTGCTGGAACAACAAGTACGTTTGAAATATTATTTATCTTTGGAAATGCTTCTACAAATTCTTTTATTGTACTACCACCTGTAATACCTATAATTACATTATCTTTTATTATAGATTTTAAATAATTAGCTGTAGCCTTTCCTAGTTCTTTATATATACTAGGGTTTGCTTCTACATCTCCTGGAACAATTATTACTTCTCTCAAACCTAAGAATGATTTTATACTTTCCTCGATATCAGATAATCCTTTTATCTCATGAATAAAATCTTTTAACTTATCAACTACTTCTTGTCCCTCTCCAGTAACATTCATTCCTGGAGTATTTATTTCAATTAGGTTTTGAGCTTTTAAAAAACTTATTTCAGTTCTTACTATTCTCTCACCAAGGTTAAGTTGATTTGCTAAACCTCTTCTTCCAATTGGTTGATTGTAATATATAGTCCTTAATATGTTGTATCTTTTTTCTAGAACATCTACAAGTTCAGGAACTACTTTTTTTTGCAAACATAATATTTCCTGCACTTCAAACACTCCTTTGGTCTTTATATGTCCCACACATTAATTATGTGTCCCACATTTATTATTATAAAACACTTCTTAACATTTTAAAAGGGTTTTATAACATTTTTTCTAAAACTTTCTTCTTTTTTTACTAAGTTGCCTTTATATACCTTTATATAAATTGATTTATGTAGTGCACTAGTTAATTATTATTTTACTAATTTTCATCTCTTTAAGAACAATTTATTTCCTTTGATATTTTGCCACAAACATATATATTTATACCTGAATTTTTTAAAAGGAGCCGACAAGCAGCTCCCTTTTAGTCTATTTTATTTATTTAATACTTTATAAGTTACGAAGTTTAAGTCGTACTCATCAATTTTTCCATCCTTATTTAAATCGTATTCTTTTACTAGCTTCCAATTTGAATCTTCACTAGTTTTTCCATAAGCTTTTGATATTAAAGAAACATCTCCTATATCAAATCCACCATTTTTATTTAAATCACCAGTTGTTTTAGTAATTACTAATGAATTAAATCTTTCTATAGCAGTATTTAGTTCTACCTTTATAGCATCAAAATCAGCTCCACTTTCTACTGATTCTTTTGTTGCTTTTTCTATAGCAGTATCTAACTCTGCCTTTGCTCCCTTATGGTATTGACCTGCTTCAATACCCTCAACAGCTGAATCATGAAGCTCTTGTGCTGATTTTATTAATTCAACTACTCCATTATCAACTTGCTGCTTAGCTTCCTTAACAAACATTGCATCTGCCCAGTCAGCATGATCATTTCCATTACTATTAACTTTATCAACTACTAATTTAACTTCTTTCTTTCCTTCAATATCAATGTTTACAAACTTAGCTGGATCTTTAGTCATCATAGTACCACTTTCAAATGCTAATTCATTATCTACATAAACAAAGAATTTCATACCATCAGTATTTGCTCCTTCTTCTTCCCTATCATATCCAAGATAAGTTTGGAAATACTTATAGTCTTTTCCTGTAACATCATAGATAATTGTTGAATCAGCATGAGTTCCTATACCCTTTTTAATAGTTTCAATATCATCTCCAATTCTTAATCTTAATGGATTACCATCTATTGATTTATCTTTTTTAATTGTTGACCAACCAACTGTTGCACTCTTCCAATCTAAATCACTTATATAATCACCAGCTGCTACATTTATTGTTGCATCTACCTCTATATCTGCTCCAAATAATGTAACTATACCTTTAACTTTATAAATACCTTCTTTTTCAAATATAGATTCATCTACATTCCACACTACAGGAACTGTTACTTTTATTCCATCTGTGTAAGTTGCATCAATAGTTCTAGGTAATACAACTTTACTTCCTAATTTTGCACTTATTGATTGACTTACTGGATTTAACTCTCTTACATTAATAGTTGCAATAACTTTGCTTGATGTTCCATTAACTGAGCCTTCAACTGTAAATACTCCCGTTTTATTATAATCTTCTTCATTTAATACATTCCAATTTACTCCTACTGTTTTAATTACTCCATCAGTAGTTTCTGCTTGAATTGTTGCTGGAAGATTTGGCTTAACTCCTTTTATAGTATCTAAAGTTATAGCTTGATTTTCTTTTAATTCAAATGGCAATGCAAGTTTATTTACTTCCATAGGGTTTTGAGTTTTAGTATCTATAGCTCTAAATCTCATTCTATAAGTGTATTCTTTATTAGGTTTTATTTGGAACTCATCATGTGGTCTAGCTCCCCATGCATCATCTCCACCAAGACCCATTTGTTTGTAGTTAACTTTAACATTAACATCATCTTGTTTTACTAACTCATATGGATGTTTAGCAGCTTCTATTGATTCTTCTGTATAATGAAGAGCTGATGCTTCAACAAAATCATCACCTGTCATCATTAAACCAACACCTTCATCGTTAGTTAATGTCATCCATCTTATATCTGTTTTATTACCCATTTGTTGAGGTTCTATATAATCAAAATATTGCTCTTCAACTGTGCTCTTATAAACACCTACATCTGTACTCATATTTCTATCCCAGTAGTTTTCATATGGTCCTCTACCAAACCATTCTAAGTTTTCAAATTCTGCTGGCATATTAAATTCCATACCTATAGCAGGTATTTCTGGTAAGTTTGATGCTCCTGGCTTTAAGTTTGATGTTACTACAACATCCCCACTTCCATAAACCTTAATAATATTCTTATATGCTGATTGAGTAGTTGTTGGAAGAGTTGAATCCACCTCAATTGTAACTACCTTATCACTTTCATCAACATTAATATTTGTTATGGCTCTATTAGCTCCTGCATTTTTCCATGTTTTTGTTCTATTAGGCATTCCATTTTCTCTATCATTATCATTTGGAGTTCTCCAGAAATCTGGAACTATTGGAGTACTTAATAATTCTTTTCCATTTGCAACAAATGAATCTATATTTCCTGTAGCTTTATCAAGATTTAATTCAAATCCAGTACCTTTAACTTTCACAGTTGCATCTGTATTTTCAACTGCTAAATTATCCATAGATGATACATCTATAAAATCTTTTCCGTCTTCTGTAAAGCTTACTTTTAATTGTTGCTTAGCTACTTCATGACCTGCCTTAGCCCACTTAGTATCTTCTTTTTCTTTAAAGCTTATATTTACAAAGTATTCTGATCCATTATCCACATTTTCAGGTGTAGTAAATGGAACTATTACTTCTCCAGTAGCTAATGGCTCTATAGATACATCTAAATTACCATTTTGAATAACTACACCATCTTGTACTAACTCCCAAGATGCATCATACTTATTTAAATTAGTAAATAAAGTTTCATTTTCTATTGATATCTTTCCATTATTAATATCTACATCTTTAATTTCAATATCTTGATAATGATATTTTACATCTACTAATTGAGGTTTTATTGTTCTATCCGCATTAATTAATCCATTAGCACAGAAGTTATCATCATTTGGCTTATCACCCCAGTCTCCTCCATATGCAATATACTTGTCTCCGCCTCCTGGGTTTGTAGTTTCTTTCTTATCAAAATCCACCCAAAGTACTGTATTTTCATCTGGTGTTCTTGTATCATCATTTAATTCTTCTAATGATAAAGCTTTATTATAAATTCTTACGTTATCTATAGCTGAATCACTTCTTCTATTTTCTTGAGTATCACCACCGATACCTACAGCATAATTTGATGCTGTAATACTTCCAGTGTAAGGAGTGGATGCTACTTCTTTTCCATCAATAAATAATTTTACATTTTGCCCATCAAATGTACCTGCAACTTGATGCCATTCATCCACCCAATTTTCAGGTAAATTTTCTGTTTTTGCTGAAATCCATTGTGTGTAACTTCCTGGATTATTTGCATCATAAATAAAGAACTCTAAAACTCTTTTCCCTGTATTTTGGAAATTTGCTGTTTCTTTAATTGCAAACTGAGTATCACCTTTTGATACAAATACATTATGTCCTGATGTTGAACTTTCAGGTTTAACCCAAGCTTCTACTGTTAAACCTTTTCCAGTTACATTTAACGCTTCTGAATTTGGTAATGTAGCAAAGCCTTTAAGCCCTTTACCTGTTTCACCATCTACTAATTCTCCTGAGTTAATATCAACACTAAAATTATTTTTACTTGAATCTTTTATAACAATTTCTTCTTCTATATCTTTATATAACCCTTGATCTACAAAATCCCATATAAATCCACCTTGAAGATTATCATATTTTTCAAAGGTTTCCATATAGCTATTTAAATCACCTATACTATTCCCCATGCCATGTGCATATTCACAAAGGATTACTGGCTTATTTCTACTTGAATATGTTGCAAGTGTACTTGGATGTGAATACATCATACTATATACATCAGATGCCCTTGTATTCGGATTATAATCACCTTCATAATGAACTGGTCTTGTTGGGTCATTTTCTCTTATCCAATCAGCCATATCTACAAAATTCTGACCATCTCCAGCTTCATTTCCTAATGACCACATAGTAACTGATGCATGATTTTTATCTCTTTCAACCATATTTTTAATTCTATCTAAAGACATTCCTGCCCATTCTTTTTTACCACTAGGTATAAGATCTGCTGTTCCTCTTGTAGCATGTGATTCTATATTAGCTTCATCTACAACATATAAACCATATTCATCACAAAGTTCAAGCCAAGCTGGATTATTAGGATAGTGAGAAGTTCTAACAGAATTTATATTATATGATTTCATTATTTCTATATCTTGAATCATGCTTTCTAATGAAACTGATCTACCATCATTAGGATCTGTTTCATGTCTATTGGCACCTTTAAAGTAAATAGGCTGGCCATTTATTAATATTTGTCTATCTACAATCTCCATTTTCTTAAATCCAATTTTAGTACTTACAGCTTCTTTTTCATTTCCATTTTTATCTTTTAATGTAACTATTAATGTATAAAGATATGGATCTTCTGCTGACCACTTTCTTGGATTCTCTATATTAGTATTTAAATTTACTATTTTACTATTTGCACTATCATTTAAAGGAGTAGATCCTTCAAAATTTGTTGAAGTAGTTAACGGCTCACCTAAAACTTCATTAAATTCTTCATCATAAAGTCTAGCTTCAACAGTATATTCATCTCCAGCTTTAACATAATCTGATAAATCAACTTCAACATTTAGTTCTGAGTTTTGGAAGTTTTCATCTAGGTTAGCTGTGGCTGTAAAATCTCTTATTCTAACATCTGGTGTAGAATATATTGCAACATCTCTAAATATACCACTTAATCTAATAAAATCTTGATCTTCCATCCAGCTAGCATCTGACCATCTAAACACTTGGACAGATATTACATTTTCCCCTTCTCTTAAGTAATCAGTAATATCAAAATCTTTAGCAGTATAACTATCTTCTGAATAACCTACTTGCTCACCATTTATCCATAGGTAAAATGCTGATTCTACCCCTTGGAAGGAAACATAAATTCTTCTATCTGCTTCCCATCCTTCTGGAACTGTAAATGTTCTTTGATAAGTTCCTACTGGGTTATATTGAGTTGGTGCTGTTCCTACTGGAGGTGTTTCTCTTCCAGTCCATGGCATTGTAATATTTGTATATATAGGATAATCAAATCCTTCAGTTTGCCAATTGCTTGGAACTTTTATATCAGTCCATCCCGTTGTATTAAAACCGTTTTCATTTAATTCAGTTGGTCTTAAGTCTGGTTTGTCCACAATATTAAAATCCCATTGACCATTTAAAAGCTGATGGTATTCTGAATCAATTCTTATTCCTCTTTCTCCCACTGGTTTCTTTTCATAGGATAATGCTGTTTCTGTATCTTTATATGAAACAAATGTAGCATGTGCTTTTTCTCTATTAATTTCATATACATCTGGTTGGTTTTTCCACTCCATTCCTGCTCTAGGAATTGCTTCAACAAAATTTTTAGCTCCCCAAAGAACTCCTTCACTTGCAGAAATAAATAATGTTGATACCATAATAAGTGAAATTATCTTCTTATTTCTTTTTAACATAATATACCTCTCTCCTACTCTCTAATATTCATTCCACTTATTACTATTCTATACATTTAATGTAAATCCTTTGAAAATTTTATTTATTTTTTAAATCTTGGTATTTTTTTACACAAAAAAATAAGTTATACATAAAATGTATAACTTATTTAAATAGATTTATTTAGTTATAAAGAATAAACCTGATGCCCCTGGACCAGAATGTATTCCTACAGCACATCCAACTGTCGTATCGAAATGTTCTATATTGTTTTCTATTAAGTATTCCTTTAATGCAGAATATATTTCTGGACTTCTATACTCTATCAATGCAACTGGTTCAGTTCTATCAACATCTGCAGCTTCAAAATCTGCAATTATTTTCTTTATAGCTTTTTTATTTCCTCTTACTTTATCTTTAACAGACATTATTCCATCTTTAACTTCTAATATTATTCTTAAACCTAAAGCTGTTCCTATTACGCCTGCAGTTTTAGATATTCTGCCACCTCTTACAAGGTTATTTAATGATTCAAAAGCTAATGATTCCTTTACCTTTGGAACTGTATCTAAGATTTCTTTTTCAATTTCATTAATTGAAAGACCTTGATCTCTTAATTTACAAGCTTTTAAGACTAATAAGCCTTGCCCAACAGTAATAGTTTGAGCATCAATAATTACTATGTCATCTGATTCAATCATGTTTTTTGCTAAACATGCAGACTGATACGTTCCACTCATATTTGAAGACATTATAATAGCTACTACTTTATTTCCTTCTTCTAAGTTTCTTTTAAAGCATTCTTCAAATCTTATAGGTGTAATTTGAGCTGTTGTAGGTAGTACATTTTCTCTATCTATTCTTTCTTGCATTTGTGTTAAATTTATTTCTTCCCTATCTACAAAACTTTCTTCACCAAAGTTAATTAAAACAGGTAATATTTCTATATTATTTTTATCTATCATCTCTTGTGGAATATCTAAACAACTATCTGTTATTATTTTAATTTTTTCCATAACTCTACCCCCTGATGTTTCTATTTCATACCTGGAAAACCTATTTGTCTTAGTGCTTCGTAAGCAATAATTGCTGCAGTATTTGAAACATTTAAGCTTCTAGTACTGCTTTTTATCATAGGAATTCTTATTCCATTATGAGCATTATGTACATCAGCTGGTACACCTGCTGATTCTTTTCCAAACATTATAAAATCACCTTGTTTAAATTCTGCCTCATCATAATGAACACCACCATGAGTAGTAGCTAAAAATATTCTTCTATCTCCATACTTACTCATAAAATCTTCATAGCTTTCATGTATTTCTAGTTTAAGATCTTTCCAATAATCCATTCCAGCTCTTTTTATTTGTTTATCGTCTATAGTAAAGCTCATTGGCTTTATTAAATGCAAAGTCGAATCCGTTAATACACAAGTTCTTGCTATATTTCCTGTGTTCTGTGGTATTTCAGGTTGATATAAAACTATATTTAAATTCACAAAAATCATCCTCCAATTAACAAAAAAGTAAGATGACTATCATCTTACTCAATTAAACTATGTATATAAAATCATACTATATCCTAATATAATAGTCAAAGTTTTTAGTGACAATTAACTTCTTGTTCTTATATTATATATTTTATAGACTTTTCTCCAAAATCTTTAGTAATTTTATCCTTAAAAAAGATCTTCATATCTTTTAATTCATCATCTCTATATAAATACTTTCCATATCCAAATTGGCCATATTTAAATTTCCTCTCCTCCTCATTCATAGGAAGATTACTGTTGGGATAAATAGTTAAAATATTATTCTTTGCTCTTTCTGTAAATCTATGAGATATTACTTCAAACTCAATATCATCATCTTTAAATAATTCATATATTTTATCTAGTAAATCTTTATATTCTTCTTTCCAATTATCATAAATAAAAATTGGTGCTATTATAAATCCAAGCTTATATCCAGCTTCTTTAACTTTTTTTGCTGCCTTTAGCCTTTCATTTATTGAATCTGTTCCGTGCTCATATTTTCTTATTACAGTATCAGTATTTATGCTAAACCTTATAGTTGTATGTCCATTATGATTTAAATTTAATAGGTTATCTACATCTGAAAACTTCGTAACAAATCTAAATCTAGTATTTTCATTTTCTCCAAATACTTCTATGCTTCTTTTTAATGCATTAGTATAGTGTTCAACAGGTAGTGGATCTGATGTAGCCGATCCTTCAAATATTGTATTTTCAGGTAACCTTTCATTTGCATACTCAAGAGCTTTATTTAATATATTATCTATATCTACATAAATCTTTACATACGGTCTTTTCCCTAATTGAGTATTTAAATAACAATACTCACACATTCCCTTACATCCACTTACAAGTGGAAGTTGATAGTGCGCTGAAGGTTTACATGTTTGAAATTTAGCATTTCCTTTTACTCCTACAACTAAGGTTCTTTTTCCATCAAAGTACTTCTTTACATCATCATCTAATGCACTTCCTGTTACTCTACCAGTTTTATTTACTTCAACCGCTATATTATGCTTTTTAAATCTCACTAAAATATCATTACCTAATGAAAATTTTAGTGCCTTCTCATCAAACACTACTCTTTCTGGTATAAACATAAACTCACCTCAATATTAGTATGCTTATATTCATCCATTAAATACATTTTACTGTGCTAAAATAAACTTTTCTATAGCCTTTGCTACCCCATCATTTTTATTATTATCAGTAATATAATCTGCAACTTTCTTTACATCTTCTATTGCATTTTCCATTGCTATTCCTAACCCTGCATATTCTATCATCGAAACATCATTTTCATTATCTCCTATGCAAATTATCTCATCTCTATTAAATCCATAATGTTTTGCTAACTGTCGTACTGCTTCACCCTTAGATGCATCCTTATAGTTAATTTCTAAACTATGGCTTCCTGACCCAAAACAGACTATTGATTTTATTTCATTTATTTTATCTTTAAACCTAGCTAGCTTTTGTGGGCTAACAGAAAAGACAATGCATTTAGTTATCTTTCTATGATTTTCTTCAAATAGTATTTTCCATTCTTCTATATCTCTTATTATATCGTATTTTATTTTTAAACTTTCATATCCTATTTGTTTAGTCATATATATTTTAGTCCCAAACTCAACAAACTTATTACTTGAATAAATCATATCATTAGTATAGAAATGAAACTGCATTTTGTTTTTATAAAGTATTTCTATAAGTCTTATACAATCATCCTTTGGTATTGGACTTTCATATATAACTCTATCAGTATGTTTTTCTCTTACTATTGCTCCATTAGCAGCTATTACAGGTGATTCAACTCCTAAAATGTGTGAAAAATAAGCCGCGTTATTATATATTCTCCCAGTTGTAACTACTATCTCAACGCCTTTATCATGAGCATTTTTTATTACTTCTTTACTTTTGTTAGATATTTGTCTTCTTTTTCCTAACAAAGTCCCATCCATATCAATGCAAACCATTTTATACTTCATAAAAACTCCTTTGTAACCATATCTTCTGTTATATATTATATGATATCATTTACCTTCTAGTGATACAATAAAATAAAGGTATAGAATAGTATTTTAACAAAACACAAATATTCCATACCTTATTCTTTATACTATTATAGTTACTTTTTTAAACTTCTATTGCGGCTTCTTAGTTCCTCTTTTTACAATTGTATTTAATGTTAAATAATTATCCGTTGATATATGCTCTCTATTCACTTCAACACCATTTTCATAAGTAACTTGATAAGCTTTTGCTTTATATCCTGTCATACCGCTTGATTTTATCTCTTCTTGTCCTTCAAGCAAGTTAGCATCATCTACATATTCTTTTTCAGGTGGGTATGTTTCTAATACTTCATTAACTAACTCATAAGTTTTACCACCTAAACCTGCTGGATCACCATAAATATTAAATGTTACAGCTCCTCCACCAACATATCCTTCTATATATACAGGGAAGTCATAGGTATTTACAAACTTATAGTCTATAACTCCATTTGCAACAGTAGCATCTAACCCAGGTTCTGAATAAGATACTATCATAGAATGATTCATTCTTTCTGTTGATCTTAAATTTGATCTCATAACAGCTCTATATAATGTAGTAGATACTTGGCAAATTCCTCCGCCATAATCTGGAACAATTTCTCCTCCAACATATGTATTAGCTATTTTATACCCTTTATCAGGAGTGGTGTCACCTATTAATCCATTGTAGCTAAATTCATCTCCTGGCATTAATAAAGTACCATTTATTATATCTGACGCTATTCTCATATTAGTAGTTCTTCCATCTCCATTATCTACATATGAACTGCTATAACTACTCATTCTTCCTGTTATTTTCTTTAAATCACTTTCTTTTATTCTTGCTAATGATTCTACTAAATCAAATTTTAATTCAATAATATCTGTTGGATCTCCATTAATATTTTCAACTAACTTATTGTGAAGTTCTTCTTCATTTATTTTTTTCCCAACTACATCAGGTGTAATAGATATATTTCCACTACTAATTGATATTTGTGCATCTTGTGGCTCAACATTTACTTCACTTTTTACTCTATCTTCAAATTCCTTTAATTTTCCTTCATCATAAACTAATTTTGCACTTATTTCATGCTCTTGTGCTTTATTTATCATCTTATTTTTAGCTGAAGTTTTTTCGTTCTTACCATAAGCTACTGCTTCTTCTGAAATAGCATTATAATCGTAGCTTGGTGTTATATCTGAGTATTTTAACTCAAGTTTTTTATCTTCTACTAAAACATCCAACTTCTTGTCCATAATTACACTAGGCAATTCTTTATTTAATTTTTCTGTTGCTTCTTCTTTTGTAAGTTCCCCAATATCAATTCCATATACACTTACACCTGGATAAACTTTACTTTCCCAACTTTTAACCTTGTTGCTTATTGTTATATTATATCCAATAATAGAAACTAAAATCACTGCTATAATTGCTGATATTATTATAATTGCTCTTTTATTTGTTGAATTTGTAGATTTATCATTTCCCATTTCATTTCCCTCCTATTTTGTACTTTTTGTAATTTCGCATTAACATTATTATAGTACTATTATATTATATTGTACCCATAAATTTAAGATTATTGTATAAATAAAATTGTAATTTTTTGTGACTTTTTGGTCTTATATTATAAATTAAAAAATCCAGCTTTCGCTGAATTTTTTAATTTATACTGTAACCTTTGTTCTCTTTTGAGAAGTTTCTCCATCATGATCAAAAGCTTCTATTGAAATAGTAATTGGACCTTTAGGAACAAATGGTAAATTAGTAGTTTTAACAGTAAATGACGTTGCATCTTTCTCTACTGTTCCTAAGTAATATCCATTTGCAAATAAATTATATCCTAATAAATCTACATCTGTGTTTTTACTCCATGTAATATCGATTTTATTTCCTACCTTAACAGCCTTTAATCCAGTTACTGCACGAGGTTGTACTAATAAATCTATACTATTTGGACCCCAGTTTGCATCAACTGGATTTCCAGTACCATTTACCTTTGCACCCTCACTATATTGCCATATTCTCCATTTCTTCCATCCGCCTACATTTGGTGGATATGGTGGATTAACAGGAACATTTGTATACATAGCTATCCATAAAGGCATATTTTTTAAAGGTTGACTTCCATCCGGCAACTTAAAATCATTATATAGCTCAACAAAAAATAATCCTGTATATAGCATTAACCTTCTTCTAGTTTTCTTTTCAAATCTCTTTCTAAACCTTTCAATCCAATCTATTAAAGCCTTTGTACTAATTTTATTATCTACTGGAGTTTCAACATCCACTACTGGAAATAAATCTCCATAATTTTTTTCCCCAAAGCCTTCTTGCAATATTCTTGCAAAGTCATCAGCTTGTGCATCTGCTGTATTTAAGTCATAAGATGGTACTGCAAAGTGATATGCTCCAACAGGTATTCCATATTGCCTTGAAGCCTTGGCAAACTCTAGAAATTTTTTATCAACTCTAAACTTCCCAGAGCCTGATCCTGAAGACCTTAAATATAGAAAATCTACTGTTTTTGCTAATGTAGGAAAATCAACACCTTGAGTATATTCATTTATGTCTATTCCAAATAAACTTTTAGGATTTTTATCTTGCATTTTGCCTCCAAAAAAAATAATACTCTTTATTAAAGTATTATTTTTTTGTATAAAGGTTACTTCTATTTAATGGTTTTTAATTTAATAAAGAAACTTATATCATTACCTACACATTCTGCCCATATAAGTCCACCATGTAGCTCTACTATGTTCTTAGATATTGCTAATCCTAATCCACTTCCCTTATTGCCAGAATTTCTAGCTTCATCTACTCTGTAGAATCTATCAAATAATCTTTCTATTTTTTCCTTTGGAATATGCTCTCCTCTGTTTCTTATAACAATATTAGCATACCCATTATTTTCATAAGCAGAAATTATTACTTGACCTGGCTTTAAGGAATACTTTATTGCGTTAGAAAATAAGTTTTCAAATACTCTAACAACCTTACCTGCATCCATTTCAACCATACATTTTTCATCAACTATTTTTTGCACAACCTCTAAGTTGTTTTCTTCAAATACAGGAATGTATTCTTCAATTAATTGTGATAAAAACTCTATAACATTAACCTTTGATTTATTTAAAGTTATCCCATTATTATTAAGCTTTGTATATTCAAACAAATCTTCAATTAACTCCTTAAGCTGATTTGATTTATTAAAAGCAATCTCCAAATATTCCCTCATCATTTTATCGTCTTCATATTTTCCATCTTTAACAAGGCCTATATATCCCATAACAGATGTTAAAGGCGTTCTTAAATCATGAGAAACATTGGTTATTAGTTCACTCTTTGTTTTTTCTGACTTTCTTTCATTATATATTCTAAGCTCTATTTCTTCAGCCATAGTATTTATATTTTCTGCTAAGTTTTTAATTTCATCTTTTCCTTTTTCTTCTATTCTGTAAGAAAGATCTCCTCTTGAGATTACTTCTACACCCTTAGCTATCTCATCAATATACTTCATTTTTCTATTTGTAATAATTATAAATGCAGAAATAAACACAAGTACTGATAAAACTAATGCTAAAAATGAATTGCTTATTTCATAGTATTCATAATCTATATAGGGTGTAGGAATCTTAGAATAAACTAAATATGATCTATTTTCACCTATTTTAACTGGATAAATAAGTATTTTTTCACCACCATCTTCAACTGGCGAATTACTTTTGTCTATAACAGCATAAATATCTAGCTTTTCTTTTATATCCCCATTAACACTATAATTAATATTTCCATCTAAATCGGTAATGTAAACCTTGGATTTAGCACTTATTGTTTCCTTAATTATTTTATTAATTTCATCCTTATTGTCACCACTATTTTCAACACGTGCTTCTCCTGTTGGCTGCATCTCCTCATATTCGTTAATACTATTTAAATTTTCAACTATTCTTTCCACATCTGATTGCATGCTACCGTAATCATACTGTAATATAGTTCTTGTTTCATTTCTTGCTAATAAATTATTAGCAAAACCGTAAAACATAAATGCTATAAGAAAACAAATTCCAAATACAACCATAAGCTCAAATCTTATGCTCTTTTCTATCTTTTTAAATATCCAATCTAATAATTCTTTAATTTTTAATCCTAGCCTTGAATTACTTATCTTATTTAATATTCTTATTAAAAAGTTATCTATTCTCTTTATAAAACTAACTTTTTCTTTTTTCTTACCTATCAATTTTATATCCTACTCCCCACACTGTTTTAATATACTTTGGCTTTCTAGGATCATCTTCAACCTTTTCTCTAACCTTTCTAATATGAACCATTACAGTATTATCAGATTGCATAAATTCCTGTTTCCAAACGCTGCTATATATATTTTCTATACTAAATACCTTTCCCCTATTTTGTCCTAATAACACTAATATATCGAATTCCGTTGGAGTAAGCTTTATTTCATTTCCATCTTTATAAACTTCGTGAGTATCTAGATTTATTGTTATTTCATCTATTTCTAATATGTTACTATTAAAAGTTTCCTCTTTCTTTTCAACATTAGCAACTTGATTAAATCTTTTATATCTTCTCAATTGTGATTTTACTCGTGCTACAAGCTCTAATGGATTGAATGGCTTAGTTAAATAATCATCAGCCCCTGTATTAAGACCTAATATCTTATCCATATCTTCAGACTTAGCTGATAACATTATTATAGGCATTTCTCTTTCTTCCCTTATCTTTAAACATGCCTCAATTCCATTCATCTTTGGCATCATTATATCTAAAACTATTAAATCTACCTCATTTGTTTTAAGAAGTAATAATGCTTCTTCTCCGTTTTCAGCTTTTAATGTTTCAAAACCTTCACTTTTTAAATATATCTCTACTAAATCCCTAATTTCTTTTTCATCATCTACAACTAAAATTCTTTCTCTACTCATTATTAACCCTCCTAACTTTTACAAACTAATTTTAACATATTTCTCAAACTACTTACCTTATTCTAAACATAAAATCTTAATTTTATCTCTCTTTAAATCTTAAAAATTCCTTAATAGATTATATATTTCTATTATTGACTTTATTTTATATAAAAAAGCACTATGATATCCAATAAAAACAGATTATCACAGTGCCTTCTTATTATGTTTTACTTAATCCAAAATAAGACTTATTCATTTTAACTATAATATTATAAATAGTTTCACCTAATATTATCATAACAAAATAATTTCCTAGCATATGAACTAAATCAAAAGGAATTCCCCTTAACCAATAAGTAAATGCAAAACCAAAATCTCCCATAATGGCATATGGCAGAGCATATAGTATTCCAAATAAAACCCCAAATGCTGCTGAGAAAATAGATAATGCTAAAAACTTTCTATTTATCCATCTTTTAAATATTAAAGTTAATAAAACTAGTGATGGCCATATCAATACATATCCCATCCACCAAGTTCCAAATCCATAAAATATTCCTTCCTCCAAAATAAATATTCCTATACTAAATACACTCTTTTTCCCATAAATCAATGTATATAGTATTACTAAAAGACTTACTATCTCTATATTAGGAAGAAAACTTAATGAAATTTGACTTATAAATAAAATAGACCCTAGTATTGAAAAGAGTACTATTTCCTTCGAATTTAATTTCATATTACCACCCATTTTTAAGTATTAATTCAAATTTATCTCCGTCTTTTATTATAATATCATCTACACCAACTTGAGCATTTTCTCCATCAACAGTAATATTCCACCACTGCTGTTTTTCACTATCTGCCTTAATATTATCTACTGTATGAATAAATCTAGCTCCTTGAGATTTATCATACAATATTAATCCTTGTTCATCTAATGCATCTCCTAAATTTCCTGTATCAGTTGTAAAAACATGTTCCTTTGAATAATTAGTCGCTTCATTATTAACAGTAACACTTATTTTCTTACTTCCCTCTACAGCTTTTTCTTTTAAAAGACTATTGTATGAAAATATTCCAACTACACATACTAATAAAACTATTATTGAAACAATTATTGTTTTTTTATTTTTCATTTTTAATTCCCCCCGATAATATTATTTATCAAAAATTAAATTTATTTCTCACCTACTTTCTCTTTACTTAAACCTCATTAATAAATCATTTGTATCCTAATCAATTGCTTTTAATATTTAATTTAAATACTTTGTAAAATAAAAAAACTACTCTGAGAAAATCAGAATAGCTATATGCATAAATTTAATCTTTTAGATTATTACTTACTTAATAATAACCTATATAAATTAACTTAATGATTATATAACATCTTCCCCATATCCTCGTAGATAAGATATTATAATATAAGTAGGTCTTCTGACTTAAAACTTAATCATATTTTACACCTTCCCAATTAACTCAGTGGTATACGTAAAACACTAATTTATTACAGCGGCGAGTACCGTGTGAGATTTTCACTCAACTTCCCTAGCCTTATATTATTAATATTTAATTATGTATTATTTTATACAATTTTTTTAAAATAGAAGTGTATTATAAAATTTTATTGTGATGCCCAATCTGCTGGATAAGTTACATATATAAATCTAGCATGATTAGGTACTGAGAACTTTATCTTACTTCCTTTTGGAATTAATATTAATTCCCCTGGGTCTGCTGATACTTTTCTCCCATCTACTACAATATCTAAATGTCCTTCAATTACATAATCTATTTCATCATAATTAAGTGTCCAATCAAAAGTAGTTTCTCTCATTTCCATTATACCACATCCAAGTCTTGGACTTTCCTCTAATGAAAATAAATCTTTAGTATAAACTTCATCAGTAACTACACCAGTATCTAATCTATTAGATTGATCTACCTTTACTGTTGGCACTTGAACAGACGTTATTCCACTTATATCTCTATGCTTTTTAAAATCTTCTGCTGAAACTGAAGTTGTTCCACCTAATTTTTCTTCAATAATTTGTCTTACTAGTTTTTCTAAAACAGATTTATCTAAGTCTTTCTTATCCATATTATGCTTTTTCCTTTCCTAATGTTTTTTTAGCAATAAACATAGCAACTATAACAGCTGTTATTCCACCAACTAATTTTCCTACTATCATAGGGAAAATCATAGTTGAATTAAATCCTGCGGTAAATCCCAAGTGATCACCAAATACAAAGGCTGCTGAAACTGCAAATGCAACATTTAGTATTTTACCTTTATCATCCATATCCTTCATCATTCCAAACATTGGAATACTATTAGCTAAGCTTGCAACCATTCCTGCTGCTGCAACATCATTCATTCCAAGTACTTTTCCTAATGCCATTAAAGGTTTCTTAAATACTTTAGTAATTACTAAAACTAATGGGAATGCTCCCGCTAAAACTATTGCAATGTCTCCAACTATAGCAATTCCGTCATGTATTGGATTCATTCCAGGTATTACAACAATTCCTGTTAATGCTTCAATAATTGCTGCTGCTAATCCAATAGTAATAACTACTACTACTCCTTTTCCAAACCAAGTAAATCCAGTTATCATGGCTTTTTCAAAAAATGCTAACCCAAGGGATATTAATATAGCAAAAAGTATTATAGGTACTAAGTTTTTAATAACCATCATAAATGGAAAACCTGCTACTAATCCTCCTGCTAAACATCCTAAAGGTATTGTGATAACACCTGCTAATATTCCAGTTGCTAAGAACTTTTGATCTTTAGGTTGAATTATTCCTAAGGCAACAGGAATAGTAAATACTATTGTTGGTCCCATCATTGCACCTACAATTAATCCACCAAATAAACCAGCATCTGCTGTAAGTGCTAATTCTGCTGCTAATGGTGCTCCACCCATATCATTTGCAAGTAAAGAACCTGCAAACATAGCTGGGTCTGCACCTAACATATTGAATAGTGGTACTACTACCGGTTTCAATATTACAGCTAATACAGGTGCTAAACTAATAACTCCAACCATAGCAAGTGCTAAGGACCCCATTGCCATAATACCTTCTTCAAATTTTTCTCCTAAGCCAAACTTATTGCCAATAATTTTATCTATAGCTCCTAACGCCATAAAAATTACCATAATATATATAATAATTTCATTTATTCCCATAATTATAACTCCTTTCTATCAAGTTAACATTGATATAAGTTGCAAGTCCGGTGAAGGTATTACAGATATATTAATAATCTTTTTTGTATTTATAGAGTTATTTAATATAATAAATCCATTTTCTATATCACTTACGTCACCAGAAATAATAAAAATTAATTTACCGCCTACCCCAAAAGCTAATTTTAATCTTATAACATCTACACTAGCTTCTTTTAAAACTTTATCTAAAGCTCTAATTCCACTACATACACTTGATGTTTCAACTATACCAATTGCATTACTTTCATATTTTTTACATTTATTTTTTAAAGCATCTATTATTTGTATATGAACAGCATTTAAAACAAAGCTATCTATTATAGTTCCCTCACCTTCTTCTAATCCAGCTTCTATTGCTTCTTTAACTTCTCCTTCATTTCCACAAACTATTGTTAGAAGTCTTCCTGGACAAATACTCTTGAAGTATATTAACTCTACGCTAGCTTTTTTTAATACTGTATCTGTTACTTTTATTCCATTTCCAATGCTTTTGAATTCTATAGCCCCTATACTTCTATTCATCTTGCACCTCTATTGAATCTATAATTCCTACAATAGCAGAATCAATAGGTACTTCCCGATTTCCTATGGACTGCCTCGCAGAGCCTCCTTGGGTTATTAATACTAGATCACCAGTCCCAGCTCCAACTATGTCAGCTGCAACAAAAAAACCTTCTAATTCTTGATTATTTTCCTTTATAAGCCTAACTACAAGGAATTTTTGCCCATTTAGCTTTTCATCTTTTCTAGTAGACCACAACCTTCCCACTACTTTTCCAATAACCATTTAATACCCTCCATTAATTTTTAATAATATTTATATTGTTTATTCTTATAAAATCATTAGCTAAAGGCGTAATTATGCTTTTTTTATCTACAAAAATTACTCGTGATCCACTCATATATATTTTTCTTAAGTCAGCTTCTGAAATTAATTTTTTATTTCTAATTTCACCGCTTTTTTCACTTTCACCAACATTATTAACCAAAGGTAATCTTTCTAAAGAACTACTATTTAATAATTTATTTTCTATATTTGATGATTGTATTATTTCCACTCCAAAGTTAATTAGCTTATCTTCAAATTCTAAATATTTATTATATAATGCTTTTGGAGCTGTATTTTTATATTTTCTATAATGTAATCCATCTTCTAATACATATACTTTTTTACCACTCATCAACATTTTAATAATGAAATATTCACTTTTTGTTGTTGTAGTTAAATTAGCTAAATTAGCCATTCCTTTTATACAAAGAAATGGAACTATTACTACATCACAATCTTTTATATTTTCATTATATTGAACTATAGAATACGTATTATCAACTATGTTAAAAGAGTTATTATCTTTATTTTCTCCAATAACAACAGCTAATTTATTCTTCCCACTATTCTTAGGAGATTCTTTTATTTTCTTATAAACTTCTTCAACAATCAAATCTACAATATTATCAAAGTTCATGCCATTACCTCCTAAGATTTATTTTAGTATTTTACACATAGTACCTTTACCATATCCACAAGCATTAGCTTCATCATAGTCTATATGCATATATGTTTTAAAATTAGGACTTACTCTCATTACTACATCATCAAATATAAGTGGTCTAGCTCCCATAACTTCAACCTTAACTATTTCTTTATCTCTAACATTGAACTTTTCTGCATCTTCTGGAGTTATATGTATATGTCTCTTAGCTACTATTACTCCCTTTTCTAATACAATAGATTCATTTCCATTGCTAATACTTATACCTGGTGTATTATCTATAAAACCACTTTCTTTCACTGGTGCTTTTATACCTAAAATTAATCCATCTGTTAATGATACTTCCACTTGTGTTTCTTTTCTTGGAGGTCCTAATACTACAACATTTGATATTGTTCCTTTTGGCCCTGTTATATTTACACGCTCTTTACAAGCATATTGTCCTGGTTGAGATAAATCTTTGATTTTAGTTAAAACATGACCTTTTCCAAAAAGAATATCAATATGTTCTTGGCATAAATGAATATGTCTACCTGATGCCTCTACTTCAATATATAATTCTTTTTTTATTCTTTTTACTACTTCTTCAACAATACTATCTAATACTGCTATGCTCATGATATCCTCCTTTTAGTTATATTCCCCAGTTCTAAACTTAAATATCATTATCCATAATAAGGATGATAATCTATTCAAAGCCTTAATAATATCATTTCTACTTACAGATCCATATTCATCTTTAAATGCTTTATATGCTAAAAGTTCTGTTTCTCTTATTTGTGTTCTAATACTATTTAATGCAACTACTACTTCACCCATTTTATAAGTTGGCATTTCATGACCAATTCCAAAATATTTCTGTGGATGATGTGATTTTTCTCTAAGCTCTGCTGCATTCATTCCTTGCAAGAAGAATTCTTTCACAGGTTCTTCTAAAACTTCACATCTTACTAAATTTCCAACGAAATCTAAAACTTCTTGTAATGCATCAACTAGTTTATGTATGTTTAATTTATGAGCTAGTATTTGTACTTCTAAAATTTTAGCTTCTAAAGAATCTAAACGCCCTCTTAAAACTATCCTTTTATGATCTTTAAAAACTAATAAATTACCGTATAAATGCGTCATATATTCAGGCTTTTCATTTAAGTTAACTCCAAATACAGTTTCATACTTAAAGTTACTATTATTAGCTTCATTATTAATATTTTTATTTTCCATACTATCACTTAAGGAATTAACATACTTTAATGAAATATTATGCTCTGTTAAATACGACTTAGCAGATGGCGTAATTATGCATCCTTTTAAGATTTCAAATTCTTTAATATCTGTTAATTCCTTGTCCTTTAACTTCTTTCTAATTTCATTTTCAGTTATTAACGACATCCATTCACATCCCTTTTAGATATGCAAGATGTACTGCTATTTACAGTACATCTTTTTTATCTAACCTTCCTATTGTGCACCCTTTGGTAGAATTGCATCTACTTCAAAATGTGGTCTTGGAATAACGTGTACTGAAATAAGTTCTCCAACTCTTTCAGCAGCAGCTGCTCCAGCATCTGTTGCTGCTTTAACTGCACCAACGTCGCCTCTTACCATTACAGTAACTAATCCTCCACCAACTTGTTCTTTACCTACTAGTTGAACATTAGCTGCCTTAACCATTGCATCTGCAGCTTCAATAGCTCCAACTAATCCTTTTGTTTCAATCATTCCTAATGCATTTGCTGTTACCATTTTAAATTCCTCCTTATTTTTTGTTTTTACTCAATAATTAGTAATAAAAAGATAATTCCAAAATAAATTCTATTTCAATTCATCTATTATTCTCTTTACTAAATAATCAATTAATACAGCTTCATTTCCGGAACCTGTGCTAGTAAATATTGAATCTGATCCACATGAATTACATGTTCCTGTTCCTCTAAGTTCTTCTAATTCTCTTATTCCATAAGCCACTTTTTTAATATTAATTAAGTTTAATGGGCCTACATTTTCTGAAGTTGCACTACCACCAATAGCACCACAGCCTAATGTTAATGCTGGAGCTAGATTAACTGTTGCTCCTATTCCTCCTAATGCTCCTGGACTATTTACTGGTATTCTAGATACAGGCATTCTTAATGCAAACTTCTTAACAACTTCTTTATCTGCAGCATGAATCATAAAACTATGTCCTGCTCCCTCATTTAATAATATTTTTCTACACTTTTCACATGCAGCATCAAGGCTATCTTCAACATAAAAAGCAAGTATAGGCGCTAGTTTTTCTCTTGAATATGGTACATTGTGCCCAACTTCAGTTTCTCTAGCAATAAGTACTTTAGCACTTGATGGAATATTATTTAAGTTAGCTAATTTAGCAATATGTTCAACGCTCTTTCCTACAATTTGAGGATTCATAGAGCCATTTGCTCTCATTATAAATTTAGATAATTGCTTACTTTCTTCTTCATTTAAGAAATATCCACCTTGTTTCTTAAATTCTTCTACAACTTGGTTTTCAATTGACTTTTCTATAACTACAGATTGCTCTGATGCACAAATTGTTCCATTATCAAAAGTCTTTGAATCTATTATTCTCTTTACAGCTAAGCTAATATTTGCACTCTTATCTATAAATCCTGGACCATTTCCTGCTCCAACACCAAGTGCTGGGTTTCCTGATGAATATGCAGCTTTAACCATAGCTGCTCCTCCAGTAGCAAGAATTATAGCAGTATCATTATTCTTCATTAAAGCTTCTGTAGCTTGAAGTGTCGGCACTGATATACAACCAATTGCCCCTTCTGGACATCCTGCTCTATGTGCTGCCTCAGATATTACTTTTACTGTTTCTAATATACAGTTTTTAGCTCCTGGATGTGGTGAAAATACTATTGAATTTGCTCCCTTTAAGGAAATCATAGCTTTATATATTACTGTAGATGTTGGATTAGTTGAAGGAACTATACCTGCAACAACTCCCATAGGAACTCCAATATCCATTGTTTGTAACTCAGCATTTTCAGATATTATCCCAACAGTTTTAATATCCTTTAAACTTTCATAAACGCTTCTTGCAGCAAAAGTATTTTTTAATATTTTATCTTGCCATTTTCCAAATCCAGTTTCTTCACTTGCCATTTTTGCAAGCTTTTCTGCATTGTCAAATCCAGCATCTGATATTGCTTTTACTATTTTATCTATTTGCTCTTGAGTCATTTCAGCAAGTTTCTCTTGAGCTTCCTTTGCTTTTTTTATTAAGTTTCTAACCTCTTGAATAGAAACTAAATCCTTATCATTAAGTTGCACTATTTTTCACCCTCTTCTTTATACTGTAATAATATGTTTATTAATTCATCCTTACGTGCAAACTTTATTTGTTTATTGGTCATTGTTGCAATATTCAATTTTCTTACAAGGCTTCTTAATTCATCTACCTTTAATAAATTATAATATTCACTTGTTTTTTCACTTAATGACCTTTCTACTTTTTCATCTTCTTCCTCTTTCGTTATGCCCGTATTTTCTTCTTTTTTAATTTCTTCATTAGAAATATTTTCTTGTATTTCTATAACTTCATCTTTTTCAACATCTGTATTTAAATTATTAGAACTATAAATTAATAAATCTTGCTCACTTTCTTCTTCTCCAACTACTGAAGGAGGGTTTTCTTTATTCATTGTAGGGAATAACTTTGCAACTTCATTATTAAGCCTTGGAATGACATGAGCTGCCCTTAAAAGACCTAATTTTTCTGCCGCCATTTTACCAGCATCTACTGAAGCCTTTACAGCTCCAACATCTCCTGTTATTTGAACATTTGTTATTCCTGCATTTACTATTTCTAACCCAATCAATTTAACATTTGCAGCCTTTAATGCAGCATCAGCAGCTTCTATTGCTGCAAGATAACCATTTACTTCTATTAATCCTAAAGCATTCATCTAATATTGCCTTATTAATAGCTTCTTGGTTCGTTAGCAACTGATTTAACAGCTTCTGCAAATGCATCGCATGCAGCCTTACATGCTGATTGAGAACCTGAAAGTAGTGCTCCACCAAAATTTGTTTCAGTTGGTGGTCCAAAGAATTGTTTTAATTGTACATCTGCTGCCTTTAATGCTGCATCTAATCCATACATTGCTTCTAATGGAGGTGCTACAAGATAAGCAATAGCTTCACCTTCTGCTACTCCTGCTACCTTTGATAAATATGTACCTGTTCTTGAAACACAGTATGCATAGTAAGCAATTGAATTATCTTCATTAGCACTAGTAAAATGAGCTCCATTTTCCATGAAATCAAGTGCTGCATTTAATCCACTTCTAACTTCAGCAGGACTAGGTCCTCCAATTATTCCGATTACCTCACCAGCTAACTTTGTTGAAGCATTTGCTGATCCTGCATACATTGATTTTGCATAAACAACTTCTACTTCTGAAGCCTTCGTTGCTTCATCTAAAGCTGTATATGTAACATCATCGATATCTGCTGTAATTAATCCTAAACTTTTATGCTCTGGACCAAGTTCTAGTACTTTAGCCAATTCTGGACTTACATTTGAAATTATTTTTACACTCAACACCGTTGGGCGAATTGCTTCATTAATCACAACTAACTCCTCCTATGATTTTAAATCTATTCCTGATGCTTTCTTATCTAACATTGTCTTAATTAATTCTGCTATATGTGCACCTGCTTCAACCGGAGGTGTTCCACCTCTATGAATATTAGATATAACTGTTCTCCTAGCTTCAGGCATATTTGCTGTTGGTTTATATGCTATATACGCACTCATAGATTCTGCTGTTACAAGCCCTGGTCTTTCACCTACTAATAAGCATACAACCTCTGCACCTGTAGCATCTCCTATAGCATCCATTGATGCAACTCTACAATGTTTTATAAATAAGATATCTCCAATTTCAACACCAAACATTTTTAATCCCTGTTTTATTGATGGTACAATATCTCTTAAATTAGCTTCTATAGCTGCTGAACTTAATCCATCTCCTACAGCTAATATTACCTTTGGATTTCCTCCAAATTTTTCTTTTATTAATTTTAAAGTTTGTTCATCAAATTTTCTTCCTAAGTCTGGACGTGTTATATACTCATCCTTATCTTTACATAATGTATTTACAGCAATAAGATTGTTTGCCTTTATAAAATCTTCTGATACATATGAGAATACTGAATCCTGTGCAGCTGCATGGTCTGCTCTTACTCTTAAAGCCGTAATAGTTCTATATCTTGCTCCTGTTCTTCCTATACCTAATCTAGCAGGAGTTCTTTCCTTCATTTTTAGGTATCCTTCTACATCCTTAGGATTTTCTACTAATAATTGTTTCTTAAGATCTATTTGTGTAACATCATCTATACATCCATCTTCATCTACTAATGTTCCACTTATAGGGCTAAGAACTTTATCTTGCTTTGTATCTACAGTTCCTTTACTAACCATTTCCACTAATAATTTTTCGACCATTGATTTTAATTCTTGTTCATTCATAACTCATTCCCCCCTATCCTAAAAATATTGAGGCGTCGCCTGCTAATTTAGTTAATTTTCCATTTTCCATGAATCCCATCTTTTCCATCCATTGTTCGAATTCCTTTATTGGTTTTAATCCAAACATTTCTCTTAAAGATGCTGTTTCATGGTATCCTGTTGTTTGATAATTAAGCATTATATCGTCTCCATGTGGAATACCCATAAAGTATGTGCATCCAGCAGTAGTTAATAATACTGATAAATCTTCTATATCATTTTGGTCAGCCTTCATATGATTTGTGTAACATGCATCACAGCCCATTGGTAATCCTGAAAGTTTACCCATGAAGTGGTCTTCTAATCCTGCTCTAATTACTTGTTTAGAGTTATATAAATATTCTGGTCCTATAAAACCAACAACTGTATTTACTAAGAATGGTTCATACTTCTTTGCAAATCCATAACATCTTGCTTCCATAGTTACCTGGTCAGTGTCATAGTGTGCTTCTGAAGAAAGTTCTGAACCTTGCCCTGTTTCAAAGTACATAACATTTGGTCCTGTAGCAGTTCCTTGAGATAATGCTAATTGTCTAGCTTCCTCAATAGTAGCTCCATTAAATCCAAATGCTTCATTTCCCTTTTCAGAACCTGCAATTGATTGGAATATAAGGTCTGTTGGAGCCCCTTTTCTTATTGCTTCCATTTGTGTTGTAACATGAGCTAAAACACAGTTTTGAGTTGGAATTTCCCATTTTTGCTTAAACTCTTCAAATCTTTTTAATACCTTCGTAACACTTTCTACTGAGTCATCAACTGGGTTTAATCCAAGCACAGCATCTCCTATTCCATACGTTAAACCTTCCATTAATGATGCTGTTATTCCATCTGGGTCATCAGTTGGATGGTTTGGTTGAAGTCTTGCTGATAAAGTTCCAGCTTCTCCTATTGTAGTGTTACAATGAGCTGTAACCTTTATCTTTCTAGCTCCATAAATTAAATCCATATTAGACATAATCTTAGCTACCGCTGCAACCATTTCTGATGTTAATCCCCTAGATATCCTTCTTAAATCCACCCCTGTAGTGCTATCAGATAATATCCATTCTCTCAACTCTGATACAGTCCAGTTTTTTATTTCTTCATATATCTTTTCATTAACCCCATCTTGAATTATTCTTGTTACTTCATCTATTTCATAAGGAACAGCTGGATTATTTCTTAAATCAGATAATATAAAGTTTGATAATACCACCTTTGCTGCAACTCTTTCTTCTGCTGATGTAGCAGCCACTCCTGCAAGTCTATCTCCTGATTTCTCTTCATTAGCTTTTGCCATTACATCTTTAACAGATTTAAATTGATATACTTTTCCAAATAGTTTTGTTTTTAATATCACAATAATCCTCCTTCCATTAGTTAAATACTAATGTCTTTATCACTACTGGTAATACTTTTCCTGTGGCTAATGGTTTTCCTATATCTATGTAATCTCCATTTTCAACCTTAATGCCATCAATACAAACAATATCTTTTTTGTATTCCATTAAGGCATATATTGCCTGACCTAATACCTTAGCCATATCATTTTCTACTATTACTATTAAAGGTAATTCTTTATTTATTAACTCCTCCATTCCTTTTACAAGTCCTTTCGCGACTTCTTGAACTTCTAAAAATGAAGGATTTTTATTTCCATTTATAGCTATTGCAACTCTTTGCAAGTCACTTTCTAACTTAAACCAGTCAATTTTACTTCTTACTGCATTAGCTAATACTTCCGCTCCATTACTTTCATCTTCATAAGATAGCTTAAGAACTGGAAGATTTTTTATAGGAAAGTTTTCTTGTGTATATGTAATAGTACTTCCACTTATTTCAGTGGTATGTGAACCTGCTCCTACAACTGTAGCCCTTATGGTTTCTACAGATTTTATAAGTTTTAAAGACGTACATAAATTTGAACTTTTTATTTCTTGGCCTAATAAAATTCCTATATCACCATATTTAAAATAATCATCAATAATACCGTCATAGTATATATAATCAGCTACCCCTCCTGAGAAAGAGATACACTTTATTTCTTCATTTAGTTCTATGGATTTATTAGTTACTATAATATTAAATAAATTACTTTTTGGCTTTACGCCTACACTTTCTTCTAGCAAGGTTACCATTTCCCTTACTATTGGCTTAAGACTATTTACAGTTGCCTTATCTCCTAAAGATATATTTAGCCCCTTTTCATCAATAACTTTTTTAATTTTAGGTGCTATATAAATAATTTCCTTGCTTTGTGGATCTAATTTTATTAACCGCCCACCTATATCTAAGCAACCTGTTTCTTTAAGATCACCTCTAGTAAATAAAGCTAAGTTCGAAGTACCACCTCCAATATCTATGTTTACAACACTTGTTGAGTGCTCTTTAGAATAAGTATGTGCGCCAGCACCTTTTGCAGATATAATACTTTCTAAATCTGGACCAGCTGTAGCAACAACAAAGTCTCCTGCAAATCCACTTAAACTATGTAGTACATCATTTGCATTTTCCTTACGAGCTGTTTCACCTGTAATAATTACTGCTCCAGTTTTTATATTTTCCTTCTTTATGCCTGCTTTTATGTATTCTTTTTCAACAATATCTTTTACTCCTTGAGCATCAATTTCTGTTAATGACATTAATGGTGTAAAATATATTTCACTGCGATAAATAATTTCTTTATCTACAATAGATATTCTTGGTATAGTAAAGTTTGAAGCAGTATTTTCTACTATTAGCTTTGAAAATACTAATTGGGTGGTACTTGTTCCAATATCAAT
>NZ_JBOFYU010000098.1:0-26000 GCF_051654825.1 Clostridium sp. | reverse complement strand
GTTGAAGTAGTAAGCCAAGATGCAGCAGTAGAAACTATATCTAATAGTGATGAAGATGTAAAACCATATATTCAAAATTATGATAGACCAGAAGGGATTACATGGACTAGCTTAAGAGGTTCAGCTTCACCAAGTGTATCTGATGGATACTTATCATTTACTAATAGTGGTGACTGTAGAATAATGGAAGATCAATCACCTGAAATAAAAAACGGTGAATTAGAAAGTAAGTTTATTGTTGGTGGAGATCAAACAGGGATTATATTTAGAGCAACAACAAGTAACTATGCTATGATTAATTACAATGCTAAAGGCGGATGGGTTATAGAAAATGCAAGTGAATGGAAGGATATTTCAGGACCTGTATTAAACGCTGGTGATGTAGTAGTTGTAAAAGCTAGATTCCAAGAAAAACATTTAACAGTTCATGTATCAGTTAATGATGGAGAGTTTGATAAAATATTTGATGAAGAAACAGATATAATTCCTCTTCAAGCTGGTAAAGTTGGATATAGAGGATGGGGAGCTTCAAAAACTACTAAATATGATTATATAAAATATGCACCAATTGCAGTAGATCACGGTGCAGTAGTTTCTATAAATGAAGTAAACCTAGAAACTTTCCCAAGAGTAAAACCAAATTTACCATCAACTGTAACAGTAAATTATGAAGATGGTATGTCAGGGATAAAAGAAGTAGCATGGAATTATATTTCAAAGGAAAGCTATTCAAAACCAGGGAAATTTGATGTAGAAGGAACAATCGAAGGAACTGATATAAAGGCTGTAGCTCATGTAACAGTATCTTCAGATTTAAAATATTATGAAGCAGATTTTGAAACAGAAGAAACAAGTGGTGATTGGCAACTAGTTCAAGGTTCAGGAACTCCAACACTTCAAAATGGTGCAGTAACAGTACCTATGAATGGAGTAGCTACAGCTGTTGATATGAAGTCACCGGACGTTAAAGATTTTATATATGAAACAGATTTTACAGTAAATAGCGATTCAGGAAGAATAGGTTTATTATTTAGATATGCTTCTGACACTGAATGGGGAGCTCTTTGCTATGATAATAACGCATGGGTATGGAAAACTGGAGATGGAAAATACGGTGGATTCCCAGGATCATTTGCTTTAGAAGCAGACCAAACTTATAGAATGAAGGTAAAAGTAGAAGATACTAACGTAACTTTATGGATTGATGGAGAAAAGATAGGTCAAATTGCTGTACCTAACTTACCAGATGTTTCAGGAAAAATAGGTTTATCAGGATGGTTTGGAAGTAAAAATGTAACTTTAGATAATGTTATGGTTCAAGAATTAGGTGGTCTTACGGCACCAGAAGTTGGTCCATTAGAAGAACAAACTATTCAATCAGATGTAATGAAGGTTGTTTTAGATAATAGATTCCCAACTGTAGTAAGATATGAATGGACTGGAAGTGAAGATATATTAAAAGGAGCTCCAGTAGATGATTTCGAATCACAATATCTAGTTGAAGTAAATGGAGATAAATATATTCCAGAAGTAACTAGCAGCTTCCAAAACAACGAAGGAATATATACTTTAAACTTTAAAGAAATAGGAATGACTATTACTTTAAAAATGACTGTAAATGCTAATAAATTAAGAATGGAAGTTACAGATATTCAAGAAGGCGAAGTTAAACTTCAAACATTAAACTTCCCTAACCATAGCTTAGCTTCAGTAAGTAGCTTAGATGGAGGAAAAACTGCATCAGTATTAACTACTGGAGATTGGAACAATATAAATGAAGATTTTACAGATGTTGCAGGATTAAGATCAGGAGCTAAAGGAAAAACTTACGCATTTATTAATGATGATAAATTTGCAGTAACTATTAATAATAATACAGTTGAGGGTGGAAATAGAATAGTATTAACTACTGAAAATGATACTTTAGAAGATAATACAAACTTCAAAAAAGCTTCACTTTCAAATGGTGCTTGGACGTATAGAGAAATTCTTCAACAAAACACTGATTTAGGTGAAAAATTATTCCAAGAAGAAATGCCTTGGTCAGAAGTTATCGTTACAAAAGATGATAATGAAGATGGACAAGTTGATTGGCAAGATGCTGCTAAGCAATATAGAGAAAATATGATAGTTTCTAAGGGTGGAGAAGATATTAAAAACAATTTATCAAGAATTGATTTTAATATAGGATTTACACAACAACCATTCTTAAGATCATTAGATACAGTTAAAAAGTTATCTAACTACACAGACAACTTTGGACAAATGGTTCTTCATAAAGGATATCAATCAGAAGGACATGATGATTCAATTCCTGACTACGGCGGACATATTGGTATAAGACAAGGTGGTAAGGAAGATTTCAATACTTTAATTGAAGAAGGAAAGAAATACAATACTCAAATTGGTGTTCACGTTAATGCAACTGAATATACAATGGATGCATTCCAATATCCACAAAATGGTACTGTAAACGAAGGAGCTCCAGGATGGGGATGGGTTGACCAAGCTTACTATGTTGATCAAAGAGCTGATATTACAACCGGTGAATTATTTAGAAGATTAGATATGCTTAAATCAGATGCTCCAGATTTAGGATGGGTATATGTTGACGTTTATACAGGTAATGGATGGAATGCTAAACAATTAGCAGATAAGATTAATTCATTAGGATATACTCTTGGAACGGAAATGAATGGACCATTAGAACAACAAGCTGTATGGACTCACTGGGGAGGAGATCCTGCATATCCAAATAAAGGTAATGCAAGTAAGATAATGAGATTTATAAAGAATGATACTCAAGATTCATTCTTAGCGGACCCACTAGTAAAAGGTAATAAACATTTATTATCAGGTGGATGGGGAACAAGACATGATATAGAAGGAGAATTTGGAGTAGATGTATTCTACAACCAAGTATTACCAACTAAATATATGCAACACTTCCCAATTACAAAAATGAGCGATAATGAAGTATTATTTGAAGATGGATTAAGAGCATCAAGAGAAGGAACAGACATCAATTACTATAAAAATGATAGATTAGTTGCTACTACTCCAGAAAGCTCAATAGGATCAACAGGAATAGGTAAAACATCATTATTCTTACCTTGGAACCCAGTTGATGAAGCTAATAGTGATAAGATATACCACTGGAATCCATTAGGAACTACTTCAGAATGGACATTACCAGAAGGATGGAATAACTTAAGCACAGTTAAGGTTTATGAACTAAGTGACTTAGGAAGAACATTTGTTAAGGATGTACAAGTAGTAGATGGAAAAGTAAACTTAGAAGTTAAAAAGGATACTCCATATATAGTAACTAAGGGAGAAGTAGAAGAATCAAGAATTACTGATTGGGGTTATGGAGCACAAATTCAAGATCCAGGATTCGATTCACAAACTTGGGATTACTGGACTAAATCATCAAGCTCAGAAAATACAGATCACATTAATATAATTAATGAAAATGTAAATAAGAGAAAAGGTAATGATGTAGTAGAAATTGGAGATAAGGACGCTAAATTAACTCAAACTATAGATGAACTTGTTCCAGGAAAAACTTATTCAGTATCTGCTTGGGTTAAAAATGATAATAAGAGAAATGTTTCATTAAAAGTTAATTCAGGTAATGTTGAAATACAAAATGTTATAACTTCATCAGCTGAAAGAAGACAAGGTGAAGGGGTTAAATGGATTGATGATACATTTACAAGAATGGAAGTAGAATTTACAGTTCCAGCTGGAGTTAAAACTGCTGACATAGTATTTGAAGTTGCTGAAGGTAATTCAGGTTCAAAGGTATTTGTAGATGACTTTAGAATTTGGGAACATCCAGGACATACAAATAGAGATGGATATGTATTCTATGAAGATTTCGAAAATGTAGATGAAGGTGTTACACCATTCTTCTTAGCACCAGGAAGAGGACATTCAAATAGAACTCACTTAGCAGAAAAAGATATATCTATAGATGCTAATCAAAGAATGAACTGGGTTCTTGATGGAAGATTCTCATTAAAAACAAATCAAGAGCCAACTGAGCAAGGTCAAATGTTAATTACTGATGTATCAACATTTAAATTAGAAAAGAATAAAACTTATGAATTAGGATTCTTATATTCATTAGCTGATGAGGCTCCAGGTTATACTGTAAACATTAAGTCAAAAACTAATGGAACATTAGTAAGTATTCCACTTACTACAAGTGCTATTGCTAAATCAGTTACAGAAGAATTTACAACTGGTAACGTAGATGATTACTACTTATCAATAGATAAGGGTCAAGGATATAAGGAATTAATCCTAGATAATATTTATGTAACTGAAATAGATAAGAGTATTACAAATGCAGAATTAAATTATGTTAACTTCAATACAATGATCAATAACTTAGAAGTTGGTCAAGAAGTTTCAGTTCATACTAATGGAGTAATGAACAATGGTAAAGTTGCTGACTTAAGTGGTGCAACAGTAGAATATGTTGTTTCAAATCCAGAAGTAGTTTCAGTCCTTGATGGAAAAATGACAGGAGTAGCTGAAGGAAGAGCTAACGTTTCTGTAAATGTAACAGTTGATGGAAAAACAGTTTCTTCAAATGTAATTGCTATAACTGTTGGAAATCCAGGAGAAGGTGAAGTAGTTGTAAATGGTAATACAGCAATAACTACACCAGAAGAAATAAAGGTAAATACAGCATTTGATACTACAATAGGTGTAAATGACATTAAAGAAGGATTAGAGCTTTATGCTGCTGAATTCACATTCACTTATAATCCAGAAGTATTTGATTTTAACCATGTATCAGCTGCAAAACCAGGATTATTTGTAACTGGACAAAAAGTTAAAGATGGAGAAATCAAAATAATTGCTTCATCATTAGGAGCTGCAATAGTTAATGGAGAAGAAATAGCTAAGGTTAACTTAACTCCAAAAGCTAAGGCTACTGATGAAACTTTAGCAGTAACAGTAAGTAGACTTGGAGATGGTGAAGGAAATGTTCACGACTTTGAATTAGCTTCTAAAAATGTTAATGTTACTGAAGATGAAAGACCTGTTGAAATAGTTGTAAATAAGGTTCAAAACTTATCAGGAACTGCAACAGCTGATTCAGTTAACTTAACTTGGGATGCACCTTCAACACCAGCAGGATTAGTTGAATATGTAATCTTTAAAGATGGTAAAGAATTTACAAGAGTAGCTGCTGGAACTACTGAAGTAACTGTAGATGGATTAAGAGCAAATTCAATTTATGGATTCAAAGTAGTAGCTAAATACTCAAATGATAAGGAATCAAAACCAGTATCATTAAACGTAAGAACAAGCAAAAACTAATTATTATAAAAATATATAAATATAAATAAAAATAATATTATTAAAGAGACACTTAAGGAAGAAACACCTTAAGTGTTTTCTTTATTTTCATAACTTAAGAGAATTTAAATTTATAAAGAACTTTAAAATAATAGAAAAACACATAATTTTTAGAATGTAGTTCAATAAAAAAATTAAATTTTAGTAACTGAATAAAATATTGAAGTTTAAAATAAAGTGATTTAGAATATTAATATAAGAAAGAGTTAGATATTTAGGGGGATTTAGGATGTTTATGTTTGATATTATGCCAGTATTCTTTTTTATTTTTTTCATAATGTTTTTTGGTGTTATTATTTATAATATATATAATGAAATTTCTACTAGAAAAAAGCCAATAATTCCAGTTGAAGCTATTGTAAAGGGAAAGAGAAGTAGAACAAATCAGCATAATCATAGCAACGGTGAATTTGGTAGTCATGTAACAACATCTACATCTTATTATGCTACCTTTGAATTTACTAATGGTGAAAGAGTAGAGCTAACAATAAAGGGCAATGATTATGGAATGCTTTCTGAGGGCGATAAAGGAATATTAGAATTTCAAGGGAATAGATTTGTAAGTTTTAAAAGAAATTAATGTAGAAACGATAGGTGATAAATTGAAGAAGATAACAAGTATAAGTGAAAGCTGTGAATTTTGTGCATTACCTTTATTTAATTGTATTTGCAATGATATAAATAAGGTAAAAGGAAAGATAAAATTTATAATATTATCAACAGAAAAAGAAATAAAAAGACCGTCTAATACAGCTAGGTTATTAAAGCTAATTAATAATAATACAGAAATTATTAAATGGGAAAGAACAAGTATGTCTAAAGATCTAGAAGAATATTTAAATAATGATAAATATAAATCATATTTAGTTTTCCCAGCTTTAAATGAAGAAGATATAAAAAGAGTAATAAATACTGATGATTTAATAGAAGAAAATAAAGAAATAATAGCAATCCTAATAGATGGTACATGGCAGGAAACAAAAAAGATAATAAGAAAAAGTCCATATTTAAATAAGTTACCATTAATATCTTTAAATATAGAAGAGTCATCAAGCTTTGATATAAGAAGAGGCGTTAAAGAAGGAACTTTATGTACAATAGAAGCTGCTATGGAAGTTATGAAATTAATAGGTGAAACAAAGGAAGCTGAAATAATAAAGGAAGACTTCCAATTGTTCTTAAAAAGCTATAAAGCAGGAAGAAGTGGACATAAGGTTTAATTGAGTTAATAGGGAAGAGTTAAGTCCTTAAATCTTCACTAAATTAAAGTATCAATAGTAAATTTATAGCATAATATGTAGAAACAATATTTTGAGAGGACATATATGTACACAAAAGGTGATTTTCATATGCATACAACTATTTCAGATGGAGATTACTCTCCAAGTGAAGTAGTAGCTATGGCAAAGGAAAAAGGCTTAGATATTATTGCAATTACAGATCATAATTCAGTTAATGGAATAGAAGAAGCTATAATGGCTGGTGAAAAACATGGAATAAAGATTTTACCAGGAATTGAGTTATCTGTAAGGCTAAAGGGCGAAAAAGTTCATTTGCTAGGTTATTTTATAAATGAAAATTATAAGGAGGATATATTTAAAGAAGGAATAAGATTAATTAAAAAGCATAATATAGAAGGACTTAAGGCGCTAATGGGAGACAAAATATCTGTTACAAAAGATATTATAAGAAATAGGGTGGACGTGCAAACAGGAATAGAGTTTTTTAGGTATTTTGGAGCAACTGTTATTTTAGCTCATCCTATAAAGATAAAATATGAGATATTTAGAGAAATAATAAACTTGGATATAGACGGAATAGAAGCAAAGTATTTTAAAAATGAAGAAGTAGATACATTATATTTTAAGAAAATAGCCTTGGAAAAAGGGTTAATATATACTGCAGGATCAGATTTTCATACAGATAAGAGAATTGATAAAAGACATGGATTTATTGGACAATCTACCTTAGATACAGAAGAGATTTTCAACTTTTTAGTAGCTTGTGATAAAACACAATTAGCTTTAAGCCAAAATAAAAAATATATAGTTTAAAGCCTTAGCTATGCTTCTTAGTATAGCTAATTTTTTTGTTAATATTAGACTAAATAACCATAATAAATATTAACAAAATGTTTATTATTAAATATTCATTTAAATTTAAATTTAGTGTAGAATAGATATATGTAAAATTTAATACAATATTGAATTATGTATAAATTCTTAAGGAGATGAAGCAATGTCGAAAAACACAACAGACTTAGGAAAAGACTCAGTAGGAAAGTTACTGTTTAAATTAGCATTACCTGCTATTATTGCACAAATAGTCAATGTGCTTTATAACATAGTAGATAGAATATTCATAGGAAGAATTCCAGATGGAGATTTAGCTATGGCAGGAGTTGGAGTTGCTTTTCCTATTATTATGATAGTTTCAGCTGTAAGTGCCTTAATAGGTATGGGGGGAGCTCCACTAGCAGCGATAAAAATGGGCGAAAATGATAAAAAGGGAGCAGAAAAAATCCTAAGTAATAGTTTTACAATGTTAATAGGACTAGGTGTTGCATTAACAGTTGGATTTTTAATATTTAAAGAGCCAATTCTTTGGGCTTTTGGTGCTAGTGAAGCAACTATAGGATTTGCATTAGATTATTTAACTATATATCTAATAGGAACTATATTTGTTCAAATAGCATTAGGAATGAATCCTTTTATAAATACACAAGGATTTGCTAAAATCGGAATGGTTACTGTTATGGTAGGAGCTGTTATTAATATAGTATTAGATCCAATATTAATTTTTGGATTTAATATGGGAGTTAAGGGAGCCGCGTTAGCAACGGTATTAGCTCAAGTAGTATCAGCAATATGGGTATTAGTATTCCTATTTGGTAAAAAGAGTATTATAAAAATAAGAAAGAAATACTTAGTACCAAATATTAAGATAGTAGGTTCAATAGTTGCATTAGGAATTTCACCATTTATAATGCAAGCAACAGAGAGTTTAGTTTTAATTTCATTAAATAACAAACTTTTAATGTATGGTGGAGACTTAGCTGTTGGTGCTATGACTATAATGAGTAGTGTTATGCAAATAGTTATGCTTCCATTATTGGGATTAACTCAAGGGTCACAACCTATAGTAAGCTATAATTATGGAGCAAAAAACTACGATAGAGTTAAAAAGACATTTAAGCTTTTACTTCTTAGCTGTTTAACATATAGTTTTGTTATGTGGGGATCTCTTATGGTATTCCCAGAAGTATTTGTAAATATATTTAATAATAAGCCAGAGCTTGTTGAAATAACTTCATGGAGTATAAGAATATACTTTGCTGGAATATTTATGTTTGGAGCTCAAATAGCTTGCCAACAAACATTCTTAGCATTAGGACAAGCAAAGATATCTTTATTATTAGCAATATTAAGAAAGATAATTTTATTAATACCGTTAATATTTATTCTTCCTATATTCTTTGAAAATAAATTAATGGGTGTGTTAATGGCAGAACCTGTGGCAGATGTAGTTGCAGCGTTAACTACAATAACTTGCTTTGTTATATTTTATAAAAAAGCATTTCCTGATAACGAACTATCAGGAAATAAAGAAGATGTAAATTAATAATAGTGTTTTAAAGGATAATCTATATAAGATTATCCTTTTTTTATTTCAAAAACGTAAAATCATGTCACATAAAAGCAAATGATGTAATAGATTAGAAGTATATATAAGTTACTAAGGAGGATAATAAAAGTGGAGTGGTTTATGGGATTATCTCCAGTATTACAAGGATTACTAGCGACAATATTTACATGGGCAGTTACAGCATTAGGAGCGTCTTTAGTTTTCTTTTTTAAGGAAGTTAATAGAAAGGTACTAAATTGTATGTTAGGTTTTGGAGCTGGGGTTATGGTGGCAGCAAGCTTTTGGTCACTTTTAAGCCCTGCCATTGAGCTTTGTGAAAACTTAGGCTACAATGGATTTGTTATTCCAGCACTAGGTTTTTTAGCAGGAGGAGTATTTGTAATTTTAGCTGATAAAATGATGGACAAATATTCTTATGGAGTAATTACAAAGAAAGATGACGTTAAGAAAAATAAGGAATGTGAAGATAAGATTCCTGTATTTAAGAAATGCAAAAAGAGTATTTTACTAGTTACAGCTGTAACTCTTCATAATATTCCAGAAGGGCTAGCTGTTGGTGTTGCATTTGGTGGTGTTGCAGTTGGAATACCAGGATCTACAATAATAGCTGCAATGACATTGGCTCTTGGAATAGGTCTTCAAAATTTTCCAGAGGGGGCAGCAGTGTCACTTCCTTTAAGAAGGGAAGGAATATCAAGAGGAAGAAGTTTTTTATATGGTCAAGCATCAGGATTAGTTGAACCGATAGCTGGTGTATTAGGTGTTATAGCAGCACTTACAGTAAGGAGTATATTACCATTTTTACTTGCTTTTTCAGCAGGTGCAATGATAGCTGTAGTAGGAGCGGAATTATTACCAGAGGCATCTTTAGAAAATAAGAGCTTAACAACTATAGGATTAATCTTAGGATTCATAGTTATGATGGTTCTTGATGTAGCGTTAGGATAAAATTTAAAATACTTAAAGATAAACCTAGAATAAATAAACAAAAATAACAATATTTAAATAAATGTGAAAGATATACTTGCAAACATTATATAATGTATGTTATTATACGAATATAATCTTTAAACATCTCGTATATTTATCGGAAATATGGTCCGAAAGTTTCTACCTGCCCACCGTAAATAGGCAGACTACGAGGTTTTGTGTTTTATAATTTCTGGATAATAACAAAAGTTTATTATTTATTTATTGAAGACTCAACACCTCAAATTAACTTTGAGGTGTTTTTTTATTTTCAATGGAGGGTAAAATAATGGAATTAAAAATGACAGAAGGAAAGACAGAATTTGTACATAGTGAAGAGGGGTTAATAAAATTAAATTATGGAATAGATGATAATCCATCTTTTATAACTAAGCTATTATTAGGGCTTCAGCATATATTTGCAGCTTTTGGGGGAATAATAGTAGTTCCAATAGTAATATCAGGGGCATTAGGCTTTGATGCCAAAACCTCTACAGCAGTATTAAGTGCATCAATTTTAACTGCTGGTATTGCTACAATAATACAAGCAAAGGGAATAGGAAAAGTAGGATCAAGAGTAGCTTGTATTCAGGGAACAGATTTTACATTTGTAGCACCATCAATTTCAGTAGGTTCAGTATTAGGATTACCAGGAATTATTGGAGCAACGATTTTAGGCGCATTTTTAGAAATAATTTTAAGTTACTTTATCAAACCATTAATGAAGCTATTTCCACCTTTAGTAACAGGAACAGTAGTATGTTTAATAGGATTAACATTATTACCTGTATCGATGGATTGGGCTGCTGGAGGAGTAGGAGCAGCTGATTATGGTAGTTTAAAAAATATTTCAATAGCAATGTTTGTAATGACGATTACTTTATTATTAAATAGATATGGAAAAGGTATTGTAAGTAGTGCATCTATTCTTATAGGAATGGTTGTTGGATATATAGTTTGTATTCCACTTGGGATGGTTGATTTTACAAGTGTCGGACAAGCATCATGGATTTCTTTCCCTAAAATTTTTGAATATGGAGTTACATTCGATTTTAAAGCTTTATTAGCATTTATACCAGCATATTTTGTTACAACAATAGAAACGGTTGGATGCTTAAAGGCTGTAGGAGAAGTTTCAGGAGTAGAAATGGAAAAGAAAAGAATGGGAGCAGGAGTTTTAGCAGATGGAGTTGGAAGCATAGCAGCAGGAGCTTTAGGAGCATTCCCAAATACATCATTTAGTCAAAATGTAGGATTAATACCTCTTACAAAGGTAGCAAGTCGTTATGTTGCAGTAATGGCGGGAATATTATTAATAATTTTAGGGTTATTCCCTAAATTTGCAGCAATAATAAATATAATGCCTCAACCAGTATTAGGTGGAGTTGGAATAGTTATGTTTGGAACAGTTGCAGCAGCTGGAATTAAAACTTTAAGTAAGGTTAAAATTAATAACCGTAATTTATTAATTATAGCCACATCTATAGGATTAGGGTTAGGGATAACATTTAGACCAGACTTTATTTCACAATTACCTGAATCATTAAAGATGATATTTGCATCAGGAATATCAACAGGTACTATAGTAGCATTAATATTAAACTTAGTCTTAAAAGAAGAAGAGTAAATTTTAGAGTAGTCTTTAGGGACTACTCTTATTTATAAATATAAAATACGAACAATAAAAAGTTATATACACGAATTATAAAAAATATATTGAACTTTTTGTTCGTATAGTGTAAGATTAGAGAATAAAGAAAAAACTGGATGTTTGGGCTGTTACATCTATAATCTAAGGGGGACAAAATGATAAAAAAGAGTAGAAAACTCCTTTCTATGTTAGTAGCTTTAACTTTAACTGTTGGATTAGTAACTCCAGCAAAGACAGTTAATGCTGTGAATAATGAAAAGGAAGAAAAAGAAATAATTTTAGAAGTAGAAAATGATAAGGCTTTAGCTGATGATACATCAGTAGAAAATGTAAAAATTGAAGTTTTAGGAACTACTGATTTACACGGTAAGTTTAAAAACTTTGAGTATGCAACTACAAGTGAAGCTGCTGGAGGATTAAATCAAATAGCAGCAGTAGTTAAAGAAGAAAGAAAAAATAATAATAATGTTATATTATTAGATAATGGGGATACAATTCAAGGAAATTACAATCATTTATTTTTAACTAAAGAATATTTATCAGAAAATATGAACCCTATTGCTCTTGGTTTAAAAGAAATTGGATATGATGCATTTGCATTAGGTAATCATGAGTTTAACTATGGAATGGATGTTTTAAATACAATAGTATCACAAGTAGAAAATGATAAAACATCAGTGTTATGTGCAAATCTTTATAAAGATGGTGAAAGAGTATTTAAGCCATATGTAATTAAAGAATTTGAAGGTGTAAAAGTTGCAGTAATTGGTGTTGTAACTAATCATATTACTAAATGGGATGCGGACAAGCTTGTAGGATATAATCCAACAAATCCTGCCGAAGAAGTTAGAAAAGTAATAGATGAATTAAAATCTAAAAATGAAGCAGATATGTTTGTAGTATCAGCTCATATGGGATTAACTCCAGAATATGGTGATGGTGATAGTGCTACTGATATAGCAAATTTAAACCCTGAGGTAGCAATGATTCTTGCAGGGCATAGTCATGCAACTATTAAAGAAGAAATTGTTAATGGAGTATTAATTACTCAGCCTAAAAACAATGGTTCAGCTGTATCTAAGGTTGAATTAGAAGTTGAAAAAACAGAAGAAGGAACAAAAATTGTAAATAGAAGTGTTGAACATATAGTTTTAGAAAAAAATTCTCCAGTAGATGCAGAATTAGATGCTAAACTAGATAATGCTCACCAAATAGCATTAAATGATGCTACAAGCTCTATAGGAACATTAGTTGGTGAAGATTTAGCTGAAGCTAATGAAGTTAAAGGGATACCACAATCATTTGTTAGTGATCAAGGTGTAACTGATTTAATTAATGAAGTTCAATTATATTATAGTGCAAAGCATTTAGAAAGTTTAGGAATTGATGCATCAAAGGAATACCATGTATCAGGAGCTGCTATGTTATCATCTAGTGCAAATTTAAAAGCTGGAGATATAACTAAAGCAGGATTAGCTAACATTTATAAGTTTGATAATAAATTATATACAATAAAGACAACTGGTAAGCAAATAAAGAAATATATAGAATGGACTGCAGAGTTCTATAATACCTTTGAAGAAGGGGATTTAACTATTTCATTTGATAAGGATTTTGCATCATTTAAGTACGATATGCTTACAGGTGTAAATTATGAATTAAATCTTTCTAAGCAAGCAGGAAGTAGAGTAGAAAACTTAACTTTTAGTGATAATAAAAAAGTTGAAGATACTGATGTTGTTTATTTAACAGTAAATGATTATAGATATAGTTCAAATTTAGCTCCAATATTTGATGATGGAGAACATGAAAAAATTTATGAATCAACAAATGATCCACTTTCAGATGTAAGAGATATGATTGCTAGTTACATTGTTGATGTAAAAGGTGGAGTTTTAGAAAGAAAAGTAGATAATAACTGGAAGTTAACAGGTATTAAATATAATGAAAAGTTAAGATCAGAAGTTGTAAAGCTAATAAATGATGGAACAATTAAACCATCAGAAAGTTATGGAATAATAGCTGAACCTTTAACTTGGACAGAAGTTTCAAGACAGTTAACAGAAAAAGGATTAGTAGACAAGCTAGAAGAACTTAAAGCATTAACTTTAAAAACTATTGATGTATTAAGCTTTAATGATTTCCATGGTAATGTTTTAGAGTCAGGTAAAAACATTGGAGCAGCTAAGCTTGCTGGAGTTATTAATAAATATCAATCTAAGGAAAGTGATATTTATGGTGTAGTTCCAGTTGTTGCAGGGGATGCATATCAAGGAACTGCAATTTCAAATCTTACTAAGGGTGAGCCAGTAAATGAAATGATTAAGGCTATTAAAGCTAAAGTTTCAGCAGTTGGTAATCATGAGTTTGATTGGGATAGAGAAGATTTTACTACATGGAGAAATCAAGGTGGATTTGATTTTGTTGCTGCAAATATAGTATATAAAGAAACTCAAGAATTAGCTGATTTCGTTGAACCTTATGTAATAGTAGAAAATAACGGAGTTAAAATAGCATTTATTGGTATAGCAACTACAGATACACCAGTAAGTACTAAAGCTGAAAAGGTTGAAGATTTAGATTTCTTAGACCCAGTGGAAACATTAAATAAATGGTCACCTATAGCTAGAGCAGAAGGAGCAGATGTAGTTGTTGCTTTAACTCATTCTGGTGCAACTGAAGCAGCAGATGGAACTATTACAGGGGAAGCAGCAGATATGGCTAGAGAAGCTAGTGATGTAGATGCTGTAATAGCATCACATAACCATAAATTTGTTGATGGATATGTAGTGAATAATGAAGGAAGAAAAATTCCAGTTGTTCAAGGTGGATATAATGGTAGAGGTTTAGCTAGATTAAGATTTACTTTTGATAGCGACAATAACTTAACAGACGTAGAGCCATATACACATATATTCCAAGGAATAGAGGGAACTCTTCCAGTTAATGAAGAAATTGCAGCGAGAATGGCACAGTGGGATAAGGACTTAGAACCATTATTTGCTGAAAAGGTAGCATATTTAGAAAATGCTTTAGATCATGATAGAAACAATGGACTTACACCACTTGGGGTAACTGTTGCAGAAGCTATGAGAAAAATAGGTGGAACACAAATTGCTATTGCTAATGGTGGTGGAATAAGAAGACCATTAGAACAAGGTGATGTAACTGTTGGTGATATGTATGAAATATTACCATTTGATAATCAACTTGTTACATTAGAACTTAAGGGTAAAGACTTAGTTAAAGTAATAGAGCATGGAATTAACCCTCCAAGCTTTGGATGGGGTCAATTTGCTGGATTAAAGGTATGGTATGATGAAGATGGAAAGGTTACATCAATTAGATTAGAAGATGGAACTAAAATAGATATGGAAAAATACTATACTGTTACAACTATTGATTTCTTAATAACAGGTGGAGATTCATATGATTTCTCTAATGCTATAAACGTAGTTGATACTATGGAAGTTATGAGAGAAGGAATACAAGCTGAGTGGAAGGATAACGGTATTCCAGTATTAGATTATGAATTATTAGTACAAGGTGAAGATACTACAATAGAAAAGCCAGAAATAGATACTAAACCAGAAGTAAAACCAGAACAACCATCTACAGATGATAAAGAAGAAGATAAGAATGGAAAGCTTCCAAATACAGGGGCTCCAATAGCACCAGCTCAAGTAATTATGTTTGCATTAGTTGCAGTAGCTGCTGGAAGTCGTATGTTAAAGAAGGATGATGTAGCATAAAATTTTAAATTAAAAACTTCAAACACTTATACAGGTAATTTAGTTTATTTGTATAAGTGTTTTTTTATTATATAGAAAAGTTTATATTTATTTAGAAAATATAAAAATATAAAAATAAATAATGAAATTGATAAAAAAATGTAAAAATACTATACTAAATAGTAAAAAAATAGATTATTTATGAAAAAATAATACTTATTAAAGGTAAAACTTGGTATAATGATAATGTGAGAAAAAAGGGGGGTAATTAGATGGAGAAAAAAGAGAAGTTTTCATCGAGAAGTGGTTTTATTTTATCATGTATTGGAGCAGCTATAGGATTAGGTAATATATGGATGTTTCCCTATAGAATGGGGCAAAATGGAGGGGCAGTATTTTTAATTCCATACTTTATTTTTGTTCTTTTATTAGGTTCAACTGGTTTAATTACCGAATTTGCTTTTGGAAGAATGAATGGAAAAGGGTGCTTATATGGAGTTAAAAAGGCATTTAAAGAAAAAGGTCTTAAGGGTGGAACTTTAATTGGAACTATTCCTGTACTAGGTTTATTTGGTATATTTATGTTTTATAACGTAGTAGTAGGTTGGATTATTAAGTACTTTACTTTAAGCTTAACAGGAAGCTTTAATTCAATGGATATACCAGAGTTTTTCAATGTATTTGCAGGAAGCTCTGAAACTATAGTTTGGAACTTAATAGCAGTAGCTATAACGTTAGTAATTGTATGCATAGGTGTAACTAAGGGAATTGAAAAAATAAATAAGCTTATTATGCCAGCAATGTTTATAATGCTTTTAATATTAGCAATTAGATCATTAACATTACCAGGAGCAATGGAAGGTGTTAAATATCTTCTTATGCCAAACTGGGAATACTTATTTAAAATAAAAACTTGGGTTGAGGCTTTAGGACAAGCGTTCTTTACTGTTTCATTAACTGGATGTTGTATGGTTGTATATGGAAGTTATATAAAGAAAAACTTTAATATTCCTAAATCAGCAGTATCAACAGCTATTTTTGATACATTAGCAGCGTTATTATCAGCTTTTGTTATAATGCCAGCTGTATTTGCATGTGGATTAGATCCAACAGCAGGTCCACCTTTATTATTTATTACAGTACCTACAATATTTAAAACTATACCAGGTGGAAATATCTTATCTATTATATTTTTCTTAAGTATATTCTTTGCAGCTATAAGTTCTTCAATTGCAATGCTTGAAGGACCAGCAGAAGCATTTAAAACTCAGTTTAATATGGATAGAAAAAAAGCTACTATAATAATAGCAATAATAGGATTTATTTTATCTATTCCCCTTGATTTAAATATGAATTTATTTAATAGCTTTGTTGATTTCATTACAATAGTTTTATCACCAATAGGTGCTCTGTTGGTAATGATAGTATTCTATTATGTAATAGATAAGAAAAAAGCAATGAAAGAAATAAATGAAGGAGCTGAAAGTAAATTAGGCGATGGTTTTTATAATTTTGCTAAGTATGGTTTTGTTATAACAACTATCATAGTAATTATTTTAGGAATTGCTCTTGGAGGAATAGGATAAAAAATATATAAATAACAAGGTAGGAATTAAAGAGATTTAATTCCTATTTTTTTATAAACAGAATTTTTAACATCAGGTATGTTTTAACCTCACATCAATGTCAGAAGTCATTATCAAGGTTGGGTCATTGCTAGTTCACCTTTACAGAGTAGAGAGTGTTGCAAGGGCTAGTCACCAGTTAATTTAAAGAGTTATCCTATATAGTTTCTTAAAAATTTATTAAGTATTATTACTTTTGTTTTATTTTATTATTTAGTGGAAAGAATAAAAACTAAGCAGAAGATTTAATAATAGGAGAATTAGTAAATGAAAATAGGATTAGTTTTATCAGGGGGCGGGGGAAAAGGAGCCTACGAATTAGGAGTTTGGAGAGCATTAAAAGAACTAAATATAGATAAGTATATAGAAGTTTTTTCAGGCTCATCTATTGGTGCATTTAATGCAGTTCTTTTTGCAGAAGATAATATAGATCAGGCAGAAAATCTTTGGAAAGAAATAACTATGGAGCAATTAGCTCCTGTTAGCAAAAGAATATTAATTCAAAAGGGAATTGAACTTGCAATAGGATGGAAATGTATAAACTTTGCTAAAAAATATATGGCACAATCATTAGAAAGTGGAATTGTAACTAAAGATGGTGCAAGAGGTGTAGTAAATAAATACTTAAATATAAAAGAAGTAAAAAGAAGAGAGAAAATTTGTTATGCAGCATGCACAGAGTTACCGGATTTTAAAGCAAGATATTTTAAAATAAATGATCATGAAGAAGAGGTTGGAAAAGAAATAATAATTGCATCTTCATCACTTCCAAGAATATATGTATGTACAGAAATATTAGGTAAAAAATATATAGATGGTGGGGTATCAGATAATACTCCTATAAAGCCTGTATATGATGAAGGATGCGATATTATCATAGTAGTTTTATTATCAAAAGAAGCCTCAATCAATAGGGCTCTTTACCCGAATACTCATATTATAGAAATATCACCTAATAATTTAAACGAAAGCACTATAAATGGAACTTTAAACTTAGACCAAATTTCAAAGGAAAGAAGAATAAGTGAGGGATATAAAGATACCAAAAATTTATTATTGCCAATTATAAAACTAGGGGAGTTTAAAAAAGAATTAGAATTAAGGGAAAAAAACTTAACATTAGGAAAGTTATATAATTGGGCAAAAAAAATGATAGGTTAATTATTTAGTATATTGATTTATCATTAAAATTAAAGGAAAATCTTGTCTTTAAATGTTATAATAATATTAAAAATAATGGAAATGGGGAAAGGTTATGAAAAATATCTTAATTGTGGAAGATGATAAGGTACTAAACAATGGGATTGCTTTTAATTTTCAATGTGATGGCTTTAATACAATATCAGTATTTAATATAAATGATGGGAGAGAACAACTTAATAAAAATAAAATTGATATGATTGTACTAGATGTAAATTTACCAGATGGAAGTGGTTTTGATTTTTGCAAAGAAGTAAGAGAAAAATACAATATGCCAATATTATTTTTAACGGCTCTTGATATGGAGCTTGATATAATAACAGGATTTAAACTAGGAGCAGACGATTATATAACTAAGCCATTTAGTTTAAATATATTAAGAGAAAGAGTTTTAGCTTTATTTAGAAGATATAATAGGGAAACAATAAGTGAAGAAATATTAGAAGTAGATGGGTTTACATTTAACTTTGATAAAATGACTGTTAGTAAAGGTGGTGAACCAATAGTTTTAGCTCCAACTGAATATAAAATATTAAAAAAACTAGTTATATCTAAAGGAAAGATATTAAGTAGGGGAATGCTTTTAGAAGAGATTTGGGACAAGGACTCAGAATATATAGAAGAGCATGCATTAACAGTAAATATTAATAGATTAAGAAATAAAATTGAAGGAGCAAATTCTAAAGGAAAGTTTATAAAAACTATATATGGAATAGGATATACATGGAGTGGAGAAAACAATGAGTAATGTTAAAGAGTTTAGTATAAAAGGATATTTAGGAAGTCTTTTGTTATCTTCTGTAATAGCATTTATATTTGTTTATATAGAAAAACTTAAAATTATTAAAACAAATCCAAATTTAATTTCTAGTGTTAATAATATTTTATTTATATTAATAGTGTTTTTATCTGTAGTTATTATAACTACAATGTTTTCAATATATTCAATGAGAAAACAAGTAGAAAAATTATGTAATAAAACTTGCGAGATAGTAGACAGAATAATATCTGGAGAAGATAATATAGTTTTTGAGGAAAATAATGATACTATGTTATCGAAGATAGAAAGTAAACTTAAAAACTTAATTTATACTATAAATGAAAAAAAGCTCATTTATAAAGAAGATAACCAAAATATAAAAAGTCTTATAGGTGATATTTCACATCAAATTAAAACACCTATTGCTAATATTTCAATGTATACTGAAACTATATTGGAAAGGGAATTAAGTAAGGAAAAAACTAGAGAGTTTCTAGGATATATGAAGTGGCAAGTAGACAAATTAGATTGGCTAGTTAAAGGGTTAATAAAGATGTCAAGGTTAGAATCAGGAATTATTGAACTTAAAAAAAGTAATGGAAATATTAGTGAAACAATAGCAAATGCATTAAGTGGAGTTTATTTAAATGCAACTAAAAAGGAAGTTTATATAGAAGTAGAAGGAGATACTAATATTAAATTATTACATGATAAAAAATGGACAACTGAAGCCTTTTTTAACATAATAGAAAATGCTGTAAAGTACAGTAAGAGTGGAGATAAAATTCAGATTATAATAGATAGGCTTGATTTGTTTACTAGAATAGATATTATAGATAATGGAATAGGAATTAAAGAAGAAAATATAAACAATATTTTTAAAAGATTTTATAGAGAAGAAGAAGTAAGTGAAATAGAGGGAGTAGGTATTGGATTATACTTAGCAAATGAAATAATAACAAAGCAAGGTGGATATATTAAGGTAAAATCAAAAAAAGGAAAAGGAAGCACTTTTTCAGTATTTTTATATAATAATTACTTAGAAATAAAAAATAAATTTGATAAATAAGGATAGTAATAGATAATTAGACTAGTTTTCAGGATTTTTTAAGGTGAATAAATCTTTAACAAATTTAATAAAAAGTGATATTATATATAGATATCATTTTTTAAAGAGGGGTACTATGTCATTATTTGATTTATCACCAGAAGATTCACTAGCTTTAAGTGCTGCACTAGCATTGGCTTTATATAAATGTTATACCCCTGAGCAAGCTTTAGTCTTAGCTGATTTTCTAGTTTCAGCAGGTGAAAATTTAGCTGTTTTATTATCTAAGGCAGCCTATTTAGAAAATCAAAATGCATCTTGCAAGAGAGCTTCTTTAGGGGAAGATGTAGATATTGAAGAAAGGGTTAAATTGCTAGAAGAATTATTACTTACATTCTAAATAAAATAGATTAAATTTTTATAATTTACAAAAAGTATATATTTTGTATTGTATGAATATGATATAATTAGAATACTTAAAATTAAACACATATGAGAAATGAGGAATATATTATGAAAATAAAAAAGGTATCAGTATTAATAGCTACACTAGCTTTAGCAGTAGGCTTAACAGGATGTATGGGAGGCCCTCAATTACCAGAAGGTGATGTAAAAGTTGCAAAACAAGAAGTTGCAGGAGTTGTATCACTTTTATTAGAATCAGCAGATTACGGAAAAGCTAATAGTACAGTAGCATCTCTTTTATTACCTGAAGATTCACAGTATGATATAAAGTTATACATGGATAAATACCAAGATGGACAATTAGTTGAAACAAAGGATATTTCAACTTATACAACTGGAACTTTAGCAAAAAATGATATACTTCATATAGTTATGAACATAGCAAAGGAAAATGAAGGGGATGCAGTTAAATCTATTTACTCTATTGCAGAAGTAGACAAAGAAAATAGTGCAGATCCAAAGCAACCAGAATATAAAATGACTAAGGTTAACGAAGCACCACTTAAATACGATGCTAAAAGTGAAGTAGCTCAAGTAGGTAAAAACCTAGATGAGGAAATTGCTTTAGTTGGGTTTGTTAACTTTAAAGAAGATGATGCTGAAAAGAATCCAATAAATCTAGAAACTTACACAGATGAAGTTTCTAAATATAGTTCAGCAGACATAATAAAAGTTAAAGTAACTAAAAAATAAGTTATATAAGCTAGACACTTGGTGTTTAGCTTTTTATTTTTTTATAATATGTATAATTTATAGTGAATAAAATATAAGGATAATTTTATTTAAATAGGAAGACTAATAAGCTTTAATATATACAATGAAATAATACACAAATTAAGTGTTTAAGCTTATAAAGAATAAAAATAGATGTATTTATTAAAAATAGATTTGATAGAAGTGAAATAAATCTGTATAATAATTATGAAACTTAATAAACGGAGTGAATAAGCATGAGATTAAGAAAGAAACCATGGGCAAGACCAGAGTTAGAGGGATGTGACTTTTTTGTTACAAATCCTAGTGAAAATAAAGGAAAGTGGAAAGAAGCTTTTGGAAATGAAAATAAGATATATTTAGAGCTTGGATGCGGTAAGGGAACATTTATTGCAGTACATGGATCAGAAAACAAGGATACTAACTACATAGCTATAGATATTAAAGATGAAGTATTAGTTTTAGCAAAGAGAAATATTGAAGAAGCATATAATGAAAAAAATGTTCAGCTAGACAATATTAAGCTACTGGCTCAAGAAATAGGATTAATAAAGGAAATTTTAGGTGAGGGAGATTCTATAAGTAGAATTTATATTAATTTCTGCAATCCATGGCCAAAGGAAAGACATAAAAAGAGAAGATTAACTCATAATAGACAATTAGAAAGCTATAAGGAATTCTTAGATATTAATGGGGAAATTTACTTTAAAACTGATGATGATACTTTATTTGAAGAATCATTAGAATACTTTAAGGAATCAGGTTTTAACATAGAATATATAACTTATGATTTACATAATAGTGATTTCAAAGGAAATGTTCAAACAGAACATGAAAGAATGTTTACAAATATGGGAATAAAAACAAAGTTCCTAATTGCAAAGCAAAGTAAATAATATATATAAGTTAATTAGATAATATATTTTAAAACTTAACAAATAATAAGGCATCTAATAAGAAATAATATTCTTATTAGATGCCTTATTTATTGAATTAAAAATGTTTTATTTTAGTAATATATGGCTTAAAGGTATTATACAAATTCCTAGAAATATAGAAAAAACATAAAGTTTATCGTAACCATATTTTCTAGCAGCAGGAATTAATTCTTCAAAGGAAATATAAAGCATTATTCCAGCAACTATTGCAAAGATTATTGCAAGGATTACTTCATTTATAAAAGGTCTTAAAAATAAGAAGGCTAAAAAGGCGCCAATAGGTTCAGCTAGACCAGAAATAAAAGTATATTTAAATGCTTTAGCTTTACTTCCTGTTGAATAATATATGGGCATAGCAACAGAAATTCCTTCAGGAATATTATGAAGTGCTATAGCTAAAGCTATGGAAATTCCTAAGGTAGTACTTTCATATCCAGATACAAAGGTAGCAATTCCTTCTGGAAAGTTATGTATCATAAGAGCAATCATAGAAACAAAGCCTACACGATAAAGTTTTTCACCTCTTTCACTAGAAACTTGTCTAGGCTCATCAGGGATAAATCTATCTATAAGAAGTGCCATTAATGCACCTATTAATAAAAAAATAAGAGTAAATACTACACCCTTAAAACTTCCATGATGCTTAGAAAGAGTTTCTTCTGCTGAAACAAATAAATCAGTAAAGGAAACTGTAATCATAACTCCTGCAGAAAAAGAAAGTGCAAAGGTAATAAGCTTTTTGTTTTGTGATTTAGAAAAAAATACTATAAAAGCTCCTATAACAGTAGACATTCCTGCTAAAAGAGAAAGAATCATTGGAAAAGTGGACTGGTTATTAAACATTATTATACCTCCGTAATTAATCGTATAATAAAATATATGTTTAAAGAAAAAAGCTAGTACATAAAAAAGTAATATAAATTTAATTTGTTTATAGATTGTTTAATGATATTATTATATAATAATGTATATTTTATATGGATTTAATGTTATATGAGGCTGTGGAGGGAAGTTTTACGTGGAAAAATATAAGATTCAAGAAAAAATCGTGATGATTCCATTAATGAGTAATATAATAAAGTTAAACTTAATTAGAGATAGAGATATCGAGTTTACAGATATTAAATATGGAGAAAATTTAAAGCAATATTATAGAATATATAAGGCGAAAAATAATGATAAACCACTTATTTATTTTATTCATGGTGGTGGATGGTGGCATGGTAGCCCTAGAATGTGTAGTTACATAGGCAAATACTTTAATAAACTTGGATATAACATAGTTTTACCTGCATATAGGCTAGTGCCATTATTTAAGTATCCTGTACAAGTAAATGATGTATTTACAGCATTTACACATTTTAAAAATAATAATGAAGATGCATTTAAACATGGAGTTATTGTAATGGGATTTTCTGCTGGAGGAGAATTATCAGCCAATTTGTTATTTAACCAGGAGATGCAAAAAAAATATAAGGTTGATCCATCAATATTTAAAAAGGCTGTAATTTTATCAGGCGTATTAGATTTTGATAAATGTAATTCAAAGCATTCTAAAAGGCTAATTGAAAATTATTTAGGTGAAGAGGAAAGTCTTATAGAAAAAAATCCAGTTAACTTAATTCATGAAAATGAAGGAGTTAAAGTTTTATGTGTCCATGGAGATAAGGATCCATTAATTGATATTGAAAATTCATATAGTTTTATTGAAAGATTAAATGAATTAGGTGGTGTAGGTAAGATATTAGTATCAAAGGGAAAGCATCATTCAGATATTACAAGCTTAATTATTAACGGAAAGGAAGATGATTCTAAAGAGATATTAGAATTTATTAAAGCTAATGAAGAAATATAAGAAGGAACAAAGAGAAAGAAATTTTCTTTTAGACAATTTAAAGGTTTTATTAATGTTTTGTGTAGTATTTGGCCATGTTATTGAATATTACATAGATCAAAGTGATTTTTTAAAGTCGGTATATATATTTATTTATATATTCCATATGCCTTTATTTGTATATATATCTGGATATCTTTCAAAGGATGTAAATAAGGTAAGAAAGGGAGCAATAAAAGGATTATTAGTACCTTATATAATTTTTAATATGATTTGGTATACAGCAGTATATATAGGAACAAAGGAAGTAATGTTTTCAATTCTTTATCCAGGTTGGACGTTATGGTATCTTTTAAGCTTATTCTTCTGGAGAATATCTTTAAAATATTTAGTTAAAATAAAGGGAATATTAATTTTTAGCTTTATTTTTGGACTACTTATTGGAATGATGCCAGGTGGAGAAGCTATATTATCAGTATCAAGAACTATAACATTCCTACCATTTTTCTTATTAGGTTATTATTCAAAGGAAGAAAATTTAAGAAAGATGCAAGGATTAAACAAGGCAGTATCAAGCTTAATAATTTTAGGTTTCTTTATTTGTGCAGTAGTTGTGGTTAAAAATGATTTAGTTGGATATAAGTTTTTATATAATTCTCAATCATACTATTCATCGGGATTAACTACAATTCAAGGAATGTATTTTAGAAGCTTATTATATATAGCAGCAATTATATTTGGTGCATGTGTTATAAATCTAACACCTAGTATAAAAGTTTTCTATAGTAAAATAGGAAAAGGAACTATGAATATTTATGTATTCCATATTTACTTAGTTCTTCTAGTTTATTTCTTTATTCCAAAGTGGAATATGGGACCTATTAGAAATGTTCTTTTATTATGTAGTCCATTTTTAATTATTTATATATTATCAAAAAGAAAAGTAGATAAAATGTATGATGGAATATTTGACCCTGTAAATAAAGGATTATCAGAAGGCAAAAAGTCATTTAAAAGATATATTTCATAAAAAAGCTCATCACAATAAAATATTGTGATGAGTTTTTTTTATTATGCTTTACAAATGAATTTACATTATATATACTAGTGTATATACAGAATGGGGGTTAAATAATGGAACAAAGAAATAGAATAAAGAAAATGGTATTTGCAGCTTTATTAACAGCATTAGCAATAATTATACCTATACAATTTGGATTTTTAAAGATAATAGTAGGACCATTTAGTGCAACAGTAGCATCGCATGTACCTATGTTTATTGCTATGCTTATATCGCCATTAGTAGCAGTTGTTGTTGGCGTGGGATCAGGAATTGGATTTTTATTATCAGGAATGCCTTTATATGTAGTAGCGAGGGCATTTACTCATATAATAGTAGGATTTATAGGAGCTAAAATTATAGTTAAAAATAGAAACTTTAAAAAGGCAACTATTTATACAGCACCAATACATGGGATACTTGAGGGCCTTGTAGTTATTCCATTTGGATTTAGTATGTATGAAGTAGTAGTAGCAACAGTAATAGGAACTATATTACATCATTTCTTAGATGGATTTATATCATATTCATTAGCTAAATCTCTTGGAAATGCGAGAAAAAAAGATATGTATACGGCATTTATAGATAATAGAGCAGCATAAAAAAGTGGGAAACCCCACTTTTTTGTTTTTATGATATTTATTATCCTTAAGTATTACATCTTTTTAATTAGATTTACTTATGGTATTATATGTATAATAGTAGTAATTATAGGAGAAAGGGAAATGAGAATAGAATTTGAGAAATTAGGACCAACTAATATATTTATAGATATTAATAATAATTTTTATATTACTATTTGTGATATAATAGGAAATACTTATAAAGTAGAAAAAAAAGACGTAATTAGTATAGAATTTATAGAAAAAAGTATGCCAATAACATTGCTAGGCGTAGCTACTACAAATTATAAATCTTCGCTAAACATAAAATTCAAAAGTAAAGATAAAGAGATATTAGCTGCATATACAGATAAAAGTA
>NZ_JBOFYU010000097.1:0-11971 GCF_051654825.1 Clostridium sp. | reverse complement strand
GAAAATGGAGTGATGATGGTATGGCTACTTCAATAAAAGATGTTGCTAGAGAAGCTGGTGTTTCAATTGCTACTGTTTCAAGAGTTTTAAATGATATAGATGTTGTAAACGAAGATACTAAAAAAAAGGTTTTAGATGCAATAAAAAAATTAGGCTATAGACCTAATATAGTAGCTAGAAGTTTAAAAACTCAAAGAACAAAAACAATAGGAATATTAGTCCCAGATATTTCAAGTGGTTTTTACCCAGAAATAGTTAGAGGGGCAGAGGACGTTGCAAATATTTATGATTACAATGTAATATTATGTAACTCAGACTTTGATTCAGAAAAGGAAAAAGAATATTTAAGAGTTCTTAAAGAAAAAATGGTTGATGGAGTTATTTATATGAGTTCATCGCTAGAAGAAGAAATATTAGATATAATAAATGAATTAGATTTAAAAACTGTACTAGTTGAAACTAAAGATAAAGAAGGAAGTTTACCAAGTGTAACTATTGATAATATTAAAGCTACTTATGAAGCAACAGAGTACTTGTTAAATAAGGGAGCTAAAAATATAGCCTTTGCTGGAGCAAAGAAGGAAGCTATGAATGCTTGGGGAGATAGATACATAGGGTATAAAAATGCATTAACTGACAAAGGTATAGAAATAGACGAAAAGTTAGTGTTTGCAAACAGCTTAAAAGTTAAAACTGGTCACGATGCAGTTCAACAATTTTTAAGTTCTAATGCAGATTTTGATGGTGTAGTATGTGCATCAGATGAAATTGCTATGGGTGTAATTAATGCATTAAGAGAAGCTGGAAAAAGCGTTCCTGAAGATGTAAGCGTTATTGGATTTAATGATAATGCAGTAGCATCAGTATTCTATCCTAAGATAACTACTATAAACCAACCAAGTTATGATATGGGATCTGTAGCTATGAGAATGCTAATAAAGATACTAAACAAAAAAGAGTTAGATCAAGCTCAATATGTTTTAGATTATAGCTTAGTAGAAAGAGATAGTTGTAAATAAGTATAGTGAAATAAGGTGCGAATGTGCCTTATTTTTTTGTCTAAATTTGAGTTGTAATTTATTAAAATATATGGTAATATATACATGTGGTATAAATTAAACGTTTTCATAAAATTCGACTTTGTTTATAAAAGGGGAAAGAAATATGGTTGTATATGGCTTAAAATCTAGAATTGGGTGGTCTGGAGACAATGGCTTAGGAGAGAATTTAATTTCACAAATTGAGAGAGGTGAAAAAACTGCCATTTGTAGTTTTAAAGAATTTAGTAATTATGAAGAGCTAGTTGATATATATTCAACTAAGGGTAAGTTAGTTACTGTTGAAAATTACAAGGGAGAACCTAAATGTAATGTTAAGGTTTTAGAAGTTTTTGAGACGGATTTCCATAATCCTGACATTAGGGTAGTTCAGGGTGAAGGTTATGGAAATGATGTAGAATTGTTTAAAGAAGAACATAGAAAAATTTATGCAGGATTAAAAGGGAATAACAATATTCCAAGTGATGCAAAAATAACAGTTGAGTTATTTGAATTAGTGAGTTAAAAATATGGTTATAAAAAGCAGCTTCATTAAAAATGAAGCTGCTTTTTATTTGTATGTAGTTTAAAATATAAAAGCCTCTCAAAGGAGAGGTTTTTATATTATACCTTCAGTTTTAAGTATATTTTCAAGCTCTTGAACTTTCTCTGTTAGAGCAATAAATTTCTCTTTTATTATTTCACCAGGAATTTCAGTTCCATCAATTACTTTTTCCATATCTTCTACAGCTTGTAAAGCCTCATCTATATCTTGTTGAGCTAATTTTAAATTTGATTCGTTCATAGTTAAATCTCCTTTTATACTGTACATAATTAATATTAGATACCTTTATCCTATCACTAATAAATAGCATATGCAAGGCATATATTTATAAAAGAATTTTTAAATAGTGGAGGTGAAAATATGATTAATTACATTTGGTTTGGAATGATATTTTTAGGTATTGTAGTAGGTTTATTTACAGGTAACGGTGAAGGTATTTCTAAAGCAATAATAGGGTCGGTAGATTCTACTGTAGAGTTAGTAATAGGATTAACAGGATTAATGTGCTTTTGGTGCGGAGTTATGAAGGTTGCTGAAAAAAGTGGGTTTACAGATAAGCTAGCAAAAGTTTTAAGACCAATATTAAAGCTTATATTTAAGGAAGCAGCAAAGGATGATAAGGCATTAGGAGCAATAGTTATGAATATAACTGCAAATATGATGGGCTTAGGTAATGCAGCAACACCGTTTGGAATAAAGGCAATGAAGGAAATGGATAGATTAAATAAAGAAAAAGGAACAGCATCTAATGATATGGTATTATTTTTAGTTCTTAATGCAGCATGTATTCAATTAGTACCTTCAACAATAATATCAATTAGAGCAGCATGTGGGTCAAGTAATCCAGGAGTAATAATACTTCCTGCTATTTTAGCGAGTGTTATTGCAGCTACTGTTGGAGTTGTTTGTTGTAAAACACTTCAAAGATATTTCTAAAGGGAGGTAATAGAATGTTTCAGTATTTAACTAAGAGTATTATACCAATAATAGTAGTTGTAATAATTACTTATGGAATGTTTAAAGGAAGAAAAGTTTATGAATGGTTTATTGAAGGCGCAAAAGAAGGGTTACAAGTTTGTTTAAACATATTTCCATATCTTTTAGCTATGATAGTAGCTGTGCATATTTTTAGAGAGTCTAATTTATTAGATATGCTAAATAATTTAATAGCACCAGTAACTGGAGCTATAGGATTACCAAGAGAAGTTACACCGCTTGTATTAATAAAGCCATTATCAGGTAGCGGTGCAATGGGAATCTTAACAGATATATTAAAAACATATGGACCTGATACTGCTATTGGGCTAATAGCTTCTGTAATAATGGGGACAACCGAGACTATATTTTATACTGTAACAGTATATTTTGGAGCTGTGCAAATAAAGAAGATAAGACATACATTATGGTCAGCTATTTTCGCAGATATTACAGCTATAATAGCTGCAATATTTTTAGTAAGTGCATTAATATTATAAAATTTAAAAGTATGGAAACTATTTTATGAATTAATAAGTCTAATAAGTATATAATTAATTACAATTTGGTCACACTTTAGTAATAACTTAATAAGGGTAATATATTATAATATATTTATAGAATTTTATTATAGGAGAATTAAAGATGGAGTGGAACAATAAAAACATTTTTTTGTCAGAGCAAGATCTTACAAGGTTGGCTATATTTTTAGCATATGGTATTGGAATAGGAATATTAGTAGGATTATTTTTAGATAATATACCATTTTACTTTTCATTAGGAGGAGTTATAGCTATCATAGCATCATTGATAACTTCAATGATTTTAAATATTTCTAAAGATAAAAAGTTAGACTAAGCATATAACAATTATCATTGGAGGAATAAATGAAGGATATAAAGAACGATATAAGTAAGTGCAGTATATTTAAGGGAATAGATGTAACTGATATTGAAAAAATTAAATACAAGGTCGCTTATTATAAAAAGGGAGAAACGATAGCTATTGAAGGAGCAAAATGTGATTCAATAGGAATAATCATAAATGGATGTAGTGAAATACAGAAAATATATCCAAATGGAAAGATTATAGTTATGAAAAAACTAAAAAATTACGATACCTTTGGAGAAGCAATAGTTTTTTCAAAAGAAACTACTTATCCATCAACTTTAATTTCTTTAAGTGATACTAAAATAGTATTTATAAAAAAGAATGAGATAATTGACTTGTGTTTTAAAAATGTAAGGTTCTTAAATAACTTCATGGAGATGCTAAGTGAAAAAATAATAGAATTAAATAAAAAAATAAAAGATAGTAACTTAATAACTGTAAAGCAAAAGGTTGTCAATTTTATACTTGAAGAATATGAAAAGCAAATGAGTAATAAGATTAATATTAATATGAGCAAAAAAGAATTAAGTGAAATATTAGGAGTTCCACGACCATCTTTATCTAGAGAGTTAATATTTTTAAGAGAAAATAATATTATTAATTTTAATAAGGATAATATAGAAATTTTAAATTTAATTGAACTAAAAGAAATAATGTATAAATAAAATGAACTTTTTTTATAATCGGTAACATTTGTTACCGATTTAATTTTTATAAGGAATTATAATTAGCGCATAGTTAAATTTTAAAGACTTGGAGGATAAATTATGGAGAAAAAAATGTTTTGTTTTCAATGCCAAGAAGCTGCTGGGTGTAGTGGATGTACTATAAAGGGAGTATGCGGAAAAACACCAGAGTTAGCAGCTATACAGGATTTATTAATATATGCGACTAAAGGTTTATCAGAGGTAGTAGTAAAGCTAAGAGAACAAGGAAAAGCTATAGATTCAGACGTAAATCATATGGTTACGATGAATTTATTTACTACAATAACTAATGCAAATTTTGATGATGAAATTTTTTATAATAGAGTAAAGGAAACATTAGCTAAAAAAGATGAATTGATAATGAAGTTAAGCAATAAAGAAACTTTAAGTAAGGTAGCTTTATGGACAAGTGAAGATAGAAAAGAATTAGATAAAAAAGCAAGAACTGTTGGTGTATTATCAACTTGTAATGAAGATATAAGAAGTTTAAGAGAATTAATTATTTATGGATTAAAAGGAATGTCTGCATACTTAAAGCATGCTAATGCTCTAGGTTACGATTCAGAAGAAATATCATCATTTATGCAGATAGCTTTAGCTAAAACTATATATGATAATGTAACTTTAGATGAATATGTAGCTCTAGCACTAGAAGTAGGAAAGGTTGGGGTCGATGGAATGGCTTTACTAGATAAAGCTAATACAGAAACTTATGGACATCCCGAAGCTACTAAAGTAAATATAGGGGTTAAAAATAATCCAGGAATATTAGTTTCAGGACATGATTTAAAGGATTTAGAACAATTATTAAAGCAAACAGAAGGAACAGGGATAGATGTATATACTCATTCAGAAATGTTACCTGCTCATTATTACCCAGAGTTTAAAAAGTATAAAAACTTTGTAGGAAACTATGGTAATGCATGGTGGAAGCAAAAAGAAGAATTTGAAAGTTTTAATGGACCTATTTTAATGACAACAAACTGTATAGTGCCACCTAAGGATTCTTATAAGGGAAGATTATTCACAACTGGGGCTTCAGGATTTGAAGGATGTACTCATATAGATGCTGATGAAGATGGTAAAAAAGATTTCACTGAAATAATTGAAATGGCCAAAAAATGTAAGTCACCAGTAGAGATAGAAACAGGTGAAATAATTGGTGGATTTGCACATAATCAAGTATTAAGTTTAGGTGATAAAATTGTTGAAGCTGTTAAGACAGGAGCTATTAAAAAGTTCTTTGTAATGGCTGGGTGTGATGGAAGATCTAAATCAAGAGAGTATTATACTGATTTTGCAAAAGCATTACCAAAGGATACTGTAATATTAACGGCAGGATGTGCAAAGTATAAATACAATAAGTTAAACTTAGGTGAAATTTCAGGTATTCCTAGAGTATTAGATGCAGGTCAATGTAATGATTCTTATTCATTAGCATTAATAGCATTAAAATTAAAGGAAATATTTGAACTAGAAGATATTAATGATTTACCAATAGCATTTAATATAGCATGGTATGAGCAAAAAGCAGTAATTGTACTTTTATCATTACTATATTTAGGTGTTAAAAACATTCATTTAGGACCAACATTACCAGCATTCCTTTCACCCAATGTAGCAAATGTTTTAGTAGAAAACTTTGGGATTGGTGGAATAACTAATGTTGAAGATGATATAAATATGTTTATGAAATAATTAGGTTATATTAATAAGTGTAAATTTATTTTACACTTATTTTTATTTGTATTTTAAAGCTGATAAGGTATATAATTAATAATATAATTTTCAGAAATTTTAATCAATAGATATGTGTGGGGATGAGGGGGATATCATGGCACAAGAAAAATATTATATTATTAGTGAAAATGCATTGCCAGAGGTATTTAAAAAAGTACTAGAGATAAAAGAAATGATATGTAGTGAAAAGGCAAAGGATGTAAGTGAGGCTGTAAAAAAAGTAGGAATAAGTAGAAGTACTTATTATAAGTATAAAGATAGTATATTTGCTATGTCTGAAGGAATAAACAGTAAGAAAGTAACAATAGTAGTTTTACTTTCACATGAAACAGGAACTTTATCTAAGGTTTTAGATTGTATAGCATTTAATAAAGGAAATATACTAACAATAAATCAGGATATACCAATAAACATGGCAGCAAATGTTACTATAACTATAGATATATCTAACATGAAAAAAGACATAAAGTGTTTAGTAAATACACTAAAGGCATTACCTAATGTGGTAAATGTAAAGTTATTAGCTGCTGAATAAAGGGGAGAATATAAATATGAATAGTGAGTTTTTTAAGTTAAATAGGCAAAAGGTTGCAAATGAGATTGCAAATAATTCTTTAGCAATATTAGTTGCAGGTAATGCACCTAAAAAGACAGCAGATGAAAAATATCCGTTTACTCCAAATAGAAATTTTTATTATTTAACAGGTATTAATGAGGAAAATCATGTATTGATAATAAGTAAGATTAAGGATGAAGTAAAATCATATATTTTTATAAAGGAAGTAGATGAAGTTAAAGAAAAGTGGGAAGGAAGAACTATTAGAAATGATGAAGCTATAGAAGTAAGTGGAGTGGATGAAGTAAAGTACTTAAATGATTTAAATAGCTTTATTCATAAGGTAATTTCTGTGCATGAAGACATTAATGTTTATTTTGATTTAGAAAGAGACAGTTATGATGCTAGTGAATCTATTTCAGAAAATATTTCCCATGAAATATTAAGAAAGTACCCACAAGTTAAAATTAAAAATATAAACAAGTTAATAGGAAAGTTTAGACTTATAAAAACTAAAGATGAAATAGATGAAATGAGAAAAGCTATAAAAATAACTATCGATGGAGTAGAGCTTTTAATGAAAAGTTCTAAAGTTGGAATTAAGGAATATGAATTAGAAGCATATTTTGATTTTAAGTGTAAGACTAGTGGAGTAAAGGATTTTGCATTTAAAACAATAGCAGCTGGTGGTAGAAATGCAACTGTGCTTCATTATGTAGATAATGATTCTAAATTAAAGGATGGAGATTTAATATTATTTGATTTAGGTGCTCAATATAATTATTATAATGCAGATATATCTAGAACGTTTCCTGTGAATGGGAAGTTTACTGAAAGGCAAAAGGAAGTATATAATGCAGTATTAAGAGTTAATGAAAAGATAATTAGTGAAATGAAGCCTGGAGTTAAATTTATAGATTTAAATAAAAAAGCAAAAAATTTAATTGCAGAGGAATGTATTAATTTAGGTTTAATAAAAAATAAGGATGAAGTAGGAAAGTATTATTATCACAGTATAGGTCATAGCTTAGGATTAGATACTCATGATGTAGAACTTGAAAATAGAGATGTGACATTTGAAGCTGGGATGGTTTATACAGTAGAGCCAGGGATATATATAGAAGATGAAGAAATAGGAATTAGAATAGAAGATGATGTACTAATAACTGAAACTGGAAATGAAGTTTTAACAAAAGAAATGATTAAAAGTGTTGAAGAGATAGAGAAATTTATGGGAAATGAGAATAATTAGTGAATAATTATTAATAAAAAAATAAAAAATACTCTTGCAATGTCCGAATAATACTTGTATAATCAAATTAAATCAAACGTGAATAATGACAAGGGTAGAGGCGCGGTACTTAAGAGTACTACTAATGAGGTAAGCACTATGAGTTAGTAGGAAAGGAATTATCGCCGAAGCGTACAACTAATGCTTTATGGTTGTATAGCTGGGGTTGCATAGAATATATGTAACACTGTCACAAATTTTGTTTTGTGTTGAGCTATCATTTGAGGATTTTTTTGTATATTAATTCGTAATATATTGAGCCTTGAGTGAAAACTCAGGGCTCTTTTTTGATAATAATAAAGTTATCAGTAACCATTAGAAAAAATGGCTACCCTTTAATATTCACAACAAATTTTAAGGGGGAAATTATTATGAAAATCAACAGAAATCTAAGAGTAATTTTAATGACAATACTAATGTTAGTTTTAACAACAACAGTAGTATTTGCATCAGAGGTTGATGCAGCAACAATAAATTCAGAGCATTACGGGATATTAACTTTAATACCTCCAGTAATTGCAATTATTTTGGCATTTTTAACTAAGAATGTAGTTATATCATTGTTTGTAGGAGCTTTGTCAGGATGTTTCCTTATACAGCTTACAAACAGTAATTTCTTTGTAGCTTTAATTCAATCATTTTTAGACTTTGTATCAAGAGCATTAAATTCTTTAGCAGATCCGTGGAATGCAGGGATTGTATTACAGGTTTTAGTTATAGGTGGAGTTATTCATTTAGTGGCTAAAATGGGTGGAGCTAGAGCAGTAGCAGAAGCATTAGCTAGAAAAGCTAAAACAGCAAAAAGTACACAAGTTGTAACTTTACTATTAGGACTTGCGGTATTCTTTGATGATTATGCAAATTCTTTAATAGTTGGACCAATAATGAAGCCAGTAGCAGATAAAATGAAAATATCAAGAGAGAGATTAGCATTTATAATAGATGCAACAGCAGCTCCAATTGCAGGTTTAGCAATAATCTCAACATGGATAGGATTAGAAGTAGGATTAATAAATGATGGATTTGCAGGAATAGGATTAGAAGTAGATGCTTTTGGAGTATTCTTACAAACAATACCTTATAGATTTTATAATATATTAATTTTAGCATTTGTATTAATAACTTCATTGCTTTTAAAGGATTTTGGTCCTATGTATAAGGCTGAAATAGCAGCAAGAAGAAGAGATATGGAGGCTGAAAATGAAGTTGCATCAGAAAGTGCAATTGATAATTCAGACTTAGAACCTAAAGAAGGAGTTAAGCTTAGCATTTGGAATGCTATTATTCCAATAGGAACATTAATAGTTGCAGCTTTAATTTCATTCTACTATAGTGGGTATAGCACAATTATGGGTGGAGAAGATATAGCGCTTCAACAAATATTAACTAATGCACCATTTTCATTTGAAGCAATACAGCAAGCTTTTAGTGCATCAGATGCATCAGTAGCGTTATTCCAATCAGCATTATTTGCAAGTGTTGTAACTATAATTATGGCAGTAGGAAAGAAAATCTTTACTGTATCAGAAGCTATAGATGTATGGATAGATGGGATGAAGCCATTACTTATTACAGGAGTAATATTAATTTTAGCATGGACTTTAAGTTCATCAATAAAAGAATTAGGAACAGCTAAATATTTAGTTTCAATGTTATCAGGATCATTACCTTATTTCTTATTACCAAGTTTAATATTTATACTTGGAGCAGTAATTTCATTTGCAACAGGTACTGCTTACGGAACTATGGGTATATTAATGCCACTAGCAATACCTTTAGCATTTTCAATAAATCCTGATATGGGATATGTAATTGTAAGTACAAGTGCTGTATTAACAGGAGCTATATTTGGAGATCACTGTTCACCAATATCAGATACTACAATACTTTCATCTATGGGAGCAGGATGTAATCATATTGCCCATGTAAAGACTCAAATGTGGTATGCATTATTTGTAGCAGGAATAACAGTAGTATTTGGATATCTTCCGGCAGGATTTGGATTACCATGGTATATTGTATTACCAGTTGCATTATTAGCAGTATTTGTAGGAGTTCAATTATTAGGAAAAAAAGTTGAAGATACTTCTTCAAAATCTGCTTAATTAAAAAGTAAATTATATAATATGAAAAAAACGGTATGAGATAATAAATCTCATACCGTTTTCAATATTTAAATATAAAGATAATTAAACTAATGTTCCACCATGGAAATGAAGTTTAAATATTTCTTCACCGTTATATTTAATTGTTTCAACTCCATTAAATGATTCTATGTCACCATCATAGCTACATTCATAAGAGTATTTATTATTTTTAAAATGTTTAGGTCCTCTAAAAGGTGAATCAGCGTCGCAGTTTCTTAAAGCTTCTTTTAAAAAGCTAATAAAACCATATGGAGCATCAGGAACTAAAAGCTTCCCATTGTAATTCATACCCCAAAATAATTTTTCAGATTGCCATACTAATTCTTCTCCTATAATATTTGTATCTCCAATACAGCTATCTAAGTAATAATAATTATATTTTTTAAATGCATAATCTTTTGAATGAGGTCTAGATGACTTTTCAGTTTTACCTCCATTAGCAAAAGTATTTTGCTTAGCTTCTGTTAAGAATTTTTTGAATTGTAATGTTTCACTCATTTCCTATTCCCCCTTGTTAAATTATAGTTAAATTATAAAGGAAAATATTTACAAATACAACTAAATAATTTATATATTCTGAAAATAAAGAAAAGTTAATAAATATTACATATTTGATGTATAATTATGTTATAAAAAGGGGGCATAATTATGTGTTTAGTAAATGAGTTAAGAAGAGTTATGAAAGAGAATAATATAGATCATTATATAATTCCAAGTAGTGATCCACACCAAAGTGAGTATGTAGCGGATTTTTATAAAGGGAGATCTTATGTATCAGGATTTACAGGGTCAGCAGGTGTATTAGTTGTTTCTTTAAATTCAGCTAATTTGTGGACTGATGGAAGATATTTTATACAGGCAGAAAATCAGCTTAAGAATAGAAATATAGACTTAATGAAGATGAGAACTCCAGGATATCCAACAGTAGAAGAATGGATAGAAGAAAATGTTAAGGAAAATGAAGTTGTTGGTTTTGATGGGTGCGTATATTCTGTAAACCAGTTTAAAGAGCTAGAAAAAATATCTAAGGTTAAAAATATTAAAATAAAGATGGATAAGGATTTGTTAGATGAGGTATGGGGAGATAGACCTAACCTTCCAACTGAGAAAATTTTTATTCATGAAGTAGAATTTGCAGGAAAGTCAGCTAAAGAAAAATTAAGTTGTGTTAGAGCAGAAATGGATAAGTTATCAGTAGATAGCTATATAATTTCTTCTTTAGATGATATTGCGTGGTTATTTAATATTAGAGGAAATGATATTAACTTTAATCCAGTAGTTATGTCATATGCATTAATAAAAAAGGATTCAAGTGTTTTATATATCAATTTAGATAAGGTTGATAAAAATATAGAAGAATATTTAATTAATGAAGGTGTAATCTTAAAGGATTATGATGAACTTTATAATGATGTAAAGGAAATTAAGGGTAGCTTACTTATAGATCCATCAAAGGTAAATGCAAAAATCTATGTGAATGTAAGCGAAGATGTAAAGGTTATAGAGGATTTAAATATTACTACAAAGCTAAAGGCTATAAAAAATGATGTAGAGATAGCTAATTTAAAGAATTGCCAAGTACGTGATGGTGTAGCTATGGTAAAATTCATAAAGTGGTTAAAGGAATCTGTAAAGAGTGGAGAAGTAACTGAAATTTCAGCAAGTGAAAGATTATCACAATTTAGAGCTGAAGGTGATAACTTTAAGGGTGAAAGTTTTGGAACAATAGCTGGATATAAAGATCATGCTGCTATGATGCATTATTCAGCTACAAAAGAAACTCAATATGTATTAAAAGAAGAAGGGATGTTTTTAGTAGATTCAGGTGGGCAATATTTAGATGGAACTACAGACATTACTAGAACTTTTATTTTAGGTAACATAACAGAAGAAGAAAAGAGAGATTTTACATTAGTATTAAAAGGACATATTAATTTATTAACAGCTAAATTCTTAAAGGGAACACCAGGTAAAAATTTAGATATATTAGCAAGAAGACCTTTATGGGATTATGGATTAGATTATAAATGTGGAACAGGGCATGGAGTAGGATTCTTTTTAA
>NZ_JBOFYU010000096.1:0-9198 GCF_051654825.1 Clostridium sp. | reverse complement strand
GGTGCATATACTGTTGCTCCCTTTACTATTGTTATCACAAAAGTCACATCCTTTTATTTAAATTTATTAACCTTACTACCTTTTATCTTCCCTCTTTTAATTCTCATATATTCTAAAAAAATAAGCCCCCTTGATAATTCAAGGGGACTTAATACATATTATTCTTGCTCTAATATTATTTTCTTAGCTGTTAACATTGATGTTGCACTCATTGAGAACTCATCTAATCCGTATTCAACTAAAGTTGGGATAGCAGCTTCATCTCCTGCCATTTCTCCACACATTCCTACCCATTTACCATGCTTATGAGCACCATCGATAGTCATTTTTATTAATCTTAATACAGCTGGGTGCATTGGGTTGTAAAGGTATGATACCTTTTCACTCATTCTGTCTGCAGCTAATGTATATTGGATTAAGTCGTTAGTTCCTATTGAGAAGAAATCTACGTGCTTAGCTAATTCATCTGCATAAACAGCTGCTGCTGGAATTTCTACCATGATACCCCATTGGATATCTTCTGAGTAAGCTATTCCTTCAGCTTTTAATTCTGCTTTACATTCTTCTACGAATTCTTTAGCAGCTTGGAATTCTTCTAATCCTGAGATCATTGGGAACATTACTGCAAGCTTACCATAAACTGAAGCTCTTAATAAAGCTCTTATTTGAACTCTGAATATATCTTTTCTATCTAAACATAATCTTATAGCTCTGTATCCTAAGAATGGATTCATTTCTTCTGGTAGTGGTAAGTATGGAAGAGTTTTATCTCCACCGATATCTAGTGTTCTGATAACTACTTGTTTACCATTCATTATTTCAAGAACTTTCTTATATGATTCGAATTGCTCTTCTTCTGTTGGAGCACAATCTCTATCCATGTATAAGAACTCAGTTCTGAATAAACCAACACCATCTCCACCATTAGCAAGTACTGATTCAGCATCTGCTGGTGAACCTATGTTTCCACAAACTTCTATTCTCTTACCTGATTTAGTAACAGTTTTAACATCTATTAATTTCTTTAATTCTTCTTGCTCTGCTAAGAAAGTTTCTCTCTTTGCAGTATATTCATCTATTACTGATTGCTCAGGGTTTATTATACAAACACCTTCAATACCATCAACAATAATCATATCTCCATTTTTAACTGAAGTAGTTATGTCTTTTAATCCAACTATTGCAGGAATTTCTAAAGTTCTAGCCATGATAGCTGAGTGTGAAGTTCTTCCTCCAATGTTAGTTAAGAAACCAGTAACCTTGCTTCTATCTAATTGAGCTGTATCTGATGGAGTTAAATCGTGAGCTACAACTACAGTGTTAGCTTCTGTTATAGCAAAACCATCTCCGCCTTTTCCAGCTAAGTTTGATATTATTCTCTTTGAAACGTCTTTTATATCTGCTGCTCTTTCTCTCATGTACTCATCGTCCATTGATTCGAATATCATTACAAATGTATTTGTAACTCCTTCTACAGCTTTCATTGCATTTATACTGCTTGATTCTATTTCAAGTAACATTCCACCTGTGAATTCTGGATCATCTAATAAAGTTAAATGAGCTTCGAAAACTTGTGCTTCATGCTCCCCTATTTCTGCTAGAGCCTTGTCTCTTATAGCTGCTAATTGAACCTTTGATTGGTCTAAAGCTTTTTGTAAAGCTTCCTTTTCTGCAACTACATCGCTAACTTTAGCATCTGTTATTACTATTTCTTCATGTTCTTGTAAAAATACTTTCCCTATTGCATAACCCTTTGAAGCAGCAATACCTTTTTTCATTTCCGAGTTCCTCCTTAATAAAAACTATCTAAGCTAAAATTAAGTATCAAGCTTGATAGTTATACTAAATAATTATTTATAAATACTTATTTACTTCACTACTCTGTATTATACCATATTTTTTAATTATGTTAAGATTAATACAAACTTTTTTATTCTATTTTTTGTTTAATTTATTCACTAATCTATATTTTCTTAATATTTTTTAAAAATTATGAACTTTTTATAAATAATATTACATAATTTTACACTAATTTTAAAATATTTTATTTATTGCTATTAATGTATATTGTTTTCTTAAGTTTTATTGTATAATATTGTTATATTTTAATTTATTTAGGAGGTAACTATGATAATTAAATGTATTGATAACAAACTTTGTTCAACACTTTCATTAGGAAAAGAATATCCAGTTATAGAAGAAGGACCTAATTACTATGTAATATTTGATGATTCATCTTCAGAAATCACCACTAAAAAAGAAAGATTTGAAGTTGTACAAGATGGGAATTTAACAAAGAAAACCAAAGCTACAATTAATGAATTAACTTATCAATTAAATAATGATTTTAAAGATATAAAAGATTTTAAAACTAGAAAAAACTCTAAAGGTGAAATTAAAGAAATAATAATTAAATTTGAATATTAAACATATAATTTAACAAAAAGATAGTCTAGTAAGATTTAATATTCTTACTAGACTATCTTTTTTAATATCTTAAAATAAATTTATATAATTACTCCAATAATACTTATAGATCATCTACAAGGGTAGCTGCTTTTGCATAAGCCGTAGATTTTGCTTCAAAAAAGTCTGTCTTTACTGAATTTGCATCTGCTAATGTATCTACCCATGCTGCCGGATTATCATTATACCCTTCATAAAGAGGCTCAAGGCCTATTGATTTCATTCTTAAATTTCCTAGGTATTTTATATAATCTTCTATCAACTTTTTGTTTATTCCTTGTATATTATCTCCTATTACATAATGTCCCCATGCTATTTCATGCTCAACACCTGTTTTCATCATTTCTCTTAACTCACTTAATACCTCTTCTGTGAACATATTAGGCTCTTCATTTTGAAGTTCTTTTAATATATTTCTAAATAACCATAAGTGAGTATTTTCATCTCTATTTATATATCTTATTTCTTGAGCAGAACCTGGCATCTTTCCATTTCTCTCTAAGTTATAGAAAAACATAAATCCTGAATAAAAATATATTCCTTCTAGTATATAATTAGCCATTATAGTCTTTAAAAGATTTTTTTCTGTAGGCTCTTCTAAAAATGTATTATATAAATCACCTATAAATTTATTTCTTTCTAAAAGAATCTTATCATCTTTCCATTGATATAATATTTCATTTCTCTTTTCTGGCGAACAAATAGTATCTAACATATAACTATAACTTTGTGAATGTACTGCCTCTTGGAATGACTGAATAGTTAAACATAAGTTTACTTCACTTGCAGTTATATAATTATTTATATTTGATAAATTTGCTGTTTGTATTGAATCTAAAAATATTAAAAATGAAAGTATCTTATCATAAGCTGTTCTTTCATCATTTGTAAGTTTATTATAATCCTTTAAATCTTGTGCAAGATTTATTTCTTCAGGTATCCAAAAGTTATTCATTGCTTGACGATACCAATCCGATACCCATGTATATTTCATATTATTAAAATCATTTAAATTTGTAGTATTCCCATTTACCATTCTCTTTTTAGATGTTTCTATATCTCCAAATTCATTAAAAAGAGGTTTTTTATTTATTGACATTATTATGCCTCCATTTATTATTCTATTTTATGCTGAGCAGCTTTCACAATCACTAACTGTAAGTGATTTTGAACGAACATAATATATTGATTTTACTCCTTGCTTGCAAGCTTCAATATATAAGTTCATTATTTGTCTCATTGTATAATCAGTTGTTATATATAAATTAAAGGATTGCCCTTGATCTATATGTCTTTGTCTTATTCCATTTATTTTTACACACCACTTCTGGTCAATGTTATATGCTGAGTTATAATACCAATAATTATCTTCATTTAAGTTAGGCGCTGTTTTAGGAATAATACTTCCTTTCTTTTCTTCTAACCAAAATCTAGCCATTACAGGGTCAACACCTTCTGATGTTCCCGCTATAGTAGCCGTAGATCCATTTGGTGCTATAGCCATAAGATATCCATTTCTCATTCCATGAGTTTGTATTTCTTCTCTTAAGTTATTCCAGTCTTCTGAAGTATACCCTCTAAGCTTAAAGTAATCTCCATTATCCCAATCAGAACCTTTAAAGCAGCCATATGCTCCTTTTTCCTTAGCAGCTGTCATACTAGCTTTAATAGCATGATAATTTATTCTTTCATATACCTTATCAGCAAATTCAGTATGTTCATCTGCAGTCCAATGAATAAAGTTATTTGCAAGCATATGGTGATATCCACTTGTTCCAAGTCCTATTGCTCTATACTTCTTATTAGTAACTTCTGCAAATGGAACTGAATAGTAGTTTAAGTCTATTACATTATCCATAGCTCTAATTTGAGTTTCTACAACATAACCTAACTCTTCATCATTAGTTACATCAACATTTCCTAAAACAACTGATGATAAATTACATACTACAAAGTCTCCAGCCTTAATTTTTTCAACTATTATAGTATCTCCATTTTCATCTATTATCTCGTGATTTTGAATATCCATCGGACTCATATTTTGCATAATTTCAGTACAAAGATTCGAAGAATAAATCAACCCCTTATGCTTATTAGGGTTCATCTTATTTACTGTATCTCTGTAAAACGCAAAAGGTGTTCCTGTTTCTGCTGCACTCTTTATAATAAGCCTTACTATATCCTTAACTGACATAACTCTTTTGCTTATTCGTTCATCTTCAACACACTCTAGATATTTCTTTTCCCACTCTTCTCCATAGAAGTCTTCTAAAGAATATCCTTTTACAAGTCTTATTTCATGAGGACACATCATATACCAATTAGCATCAATATCATTTTCTGCTAATTTCCAGAACAAATCAGGATAACATAACCCTGGGAATACATCATGAGCTTTTTTTCTATCATCACCATTATTAGTTTTTAATTGAAGAAACTCTGGTAAGTCTTTATGCCATGCATCTAACCATATTGCTACTGACCCATTTCTAACACCTAATTGATCAACTGCAATTGCTGTATCATTAAATAATTTTACCCATGGTATTACTCCACCTGATGCTCCTTTAAAGCCTCTAATTGGTGATTCTAATGCTCTAACCTTTCCAACATAAATCCCCATTCCACCACCAAATTTTGATACTTCAGCAAAGTTATCTAGTGATTTATATATTCCTTTTAAACTATCGTCTACAGTATCTATAAAGCATGAGCTTAATTGATAAAATGGTTTTCTAGCATTAGACATAGTTGGTGTTGCCATTGTTGCTTTTAAAGAACTTAACACATCATAAAATCTTTTTACCCATGTTAATCTATTTTCTTTTTTCTCTGGAATAGCTAAATGCATTGCAATTCCCATAAACATTTGTTGCGGTAACTCTAATGTACTTCTATCAAAGTCTTGTATTAAATATCTTTTAGATAAAAGATTTATTCCACTGTATGTAAATATAAAGTCTCTTTCAGGCTTTATTTCTTTTTCTAATTCATCTATTTCCTCTTTAGAATAATTTTCTAATATATATTTTCCGTATAAACCTTTTTCTGTTAAACTCACAATAAAACTATATAAATCATTATATAGCTTAGTTTCATCTTTTAAATTTCTATTTTTAACTACCTCATCATAAACCTTATACATATATATTCTTGCAGCTGCATATTGCCATGCTGGTTCCATATCAGATGTTAGCTCTAATGATACTTGAATAACACAATCTCTTATCTCATCATTATTCATATTTGGTCTAATAATATGCTCCAAAGCTTGTAATAATCTTTCTCTTGTATATATTCCCTCATTATCTTTGATATCTCTTACAGCTATCTCAGTAATTTTATATAAATAATCCATAAAGTCCCCTTCCACTATATGTAGTGTATCTATTGATATCTTTCATCACACTAGCACAATATATAGTTAATTATAATTTCTATTTTCCTCTTTGTAAAATAAGAAATACATATTAAAATAAAGAAAAAAGGAGGTATTTAAACAAATACTTTCCTTTTTTCGCTATAGTAATAATTTTTATTTATTGACTTTTATCCTTTTATAATATTTACTATTATTTTAACTCTAACCACTCAGCTTCTTTAAATCCAACTAAAACTTTATCTTCTGTTATTAGTAAAGGTCTCTTTACTAACATACCATCTGTAGCTAATAATTCTATTAATTCCTCTTTACCCATTAGCTTTATCTTATCCTTTAATCCCATTTCTCTATAAATCTTTCCTGATGTATTAAAGAATTTATTTATTGGTAATCCACTTTTTTCTATCCATTGTTCTAGTTCTAATTTATTTGGCTTTTCTTCTGCTATATGTCTATCTTCAAAGTTTATACCTTTTTCACTTAAAAATTTCTTTGCTTTTCTACATGTAGTACATTTAGGATATTCTATAAATAATACGCTCATTTCTCTTACCTCTTTCAATTCTAATTATTAACTAATATTAATTATTATATCATTAATAATTATACTTTCAATATCTATATTTTAGGTATCCTAATATATATTTTAAACATATCTCCTTCTACTTCTATTTTAATATCTCCAAAATGAAGTTCAACTATACTCTTTACTATAGCCAATCCTATTCCTGATCCTTCTACAGCAGAATTTCTAGATTTATCTGCTCTTACAAATCTTTCGAAAATCTCCTCTTCATTAAAATCCATTTCGTAATTAGAAATATTTTTAAAGAAAATCTCAACATGATTTTCTTCATCTCTTATTCCAATATAAACTCTAGTATTATCTAATGAATATTTCAAAGAATTTATAATTACATTTTCAAAAACTCTAGACATAAGCTTTCCATCAATATTTATAAATATTTCATCTACATTAGAGTTAACTTTAAAGCTTATATTTTTTTCTTCATATAGTGTGCAATATTCTCCAACTACTTGATGAATTAAAGAAACTACATCAAGTTCATTTTTTTCTAATATCATCTTTCCACTATTTAATTTTGAAACTTCAAATAAATCTTCTATTAAAGTTTTTAGCTTTAATGATTTTTTCTCTAGTATTTTTAAATAGTCTTGTCTTTCTTGTTCAGTTATATCTTTATTTTTTAATATATTTACATAATTTATAATTGATGTTAATGGAGTTTTTAAATCATGTGAAACATTTGATATTAACTCTGTTTTTAGCTTTTCATTTTGTACTCTTTCATCAACAGCTATTTTATATCCATTTTTTATTTTATTAATATTTTCTACTAGCTCTTTTACTTCTCTTTCTCCAACATTATTAATATTATATTCTAAATCTCCATTATTTAACTTTCTTAAACCATCATTAATTATGGAAATATCCAAACTCTTTTTTAAAGAATAAATAACACATACTAATGGAATTAATACTAATATTAGAGTTCCCTTAAATGGATATCTAGTAAGGAAGGTAACTAATACATTTTGATTTCTTATTCCGGCCACTAAATATAGATAGGCTACTATTACTAATATAGCTCCTCCAAATGAAAATAATATCTTGTTTCTAGTATTTCTATATTTTAACCCATATCTTAATACATACCACAGTCTACTAAGAGTATTTATTCTCCAATGTACCTTTTTTCTATCTCTTAAAATATTAATAATTATTTTCAATGTAAGTAGTATTGTTATAATTCCACCTAACATAAGTGCTTGGGCAGTTATTTGTTCCGTTTTAACTAAATAGTTATATGTTCCAGGTAACTTATAGTAAAACTCTGAATACCTGCTAATTGATGCCTTTATATTACTTGATTCTGTAGATTCAATATAATAGTTATATCTATTTTGATTATCTATTTGTATCACATCATACTTTTTTTCCTTCAAATATTTCATTACATCATTTGATGAGTTTATTACATTTTTATCTACTACGGCAATATGCTCATAAAACTCTAAATCATTTGATGTGAAGTTTCCTGTGTACTTATCAAATATAATGTAATACATATACTGATTGTATAATTCATTATCATAAATATATCTATTTTCTTCTAATAAAGGAGCAATGTTCTTCAAGTTATCAGTTGATTTATAAATATTTTCTGATATGTTTTTGCTTTCATAATAAATCATTGATTTAACGTACTGTTCCTCATTAAATAATGCATCAAATGTCCCTGCTCCAATTTGAGCAAATTTATCATTTAAGGCCTTATTAACATTTACACCTAGTATTACAGTTAAAAAAACTACTATTAATATTTCAGCACCCCATACTCCATTTAAATAATATTTAATTTTCTCTCTCAATTTTATATCCAACTCCCCATACTACTTTTATGTATTCTGGCTCTTTAGTATTTATTTCTACCTTTTCTCTTATTCTTCTAATATGAACAGTTACTGTATTTTCACTTCTATAAAAAGGTTCTTCCCATACCTTTTCATATATTTCCTTTATAGAAAATACCTTTCCTAAATTAGATGCTAGTAAATATAATATTTTAAATTCAGTTGCTGTAACCTTAATATCTTCATCTCTTAAGGTAATAGTCTTTTCCTTACTATTTATAACTAAATCTTTAACCGTTATTATATCTTCTACACTATCCTCTAGTTCTAATGGTTTTTCATATCTTCTTAATTGTGACTTAACCCTTGCAACAAGCTCTAAATGATTAAATGGCTTAGACATATAATCATCTGCTCCGACGTTTAAGCCTAATATCTTATCACTATCTTCACCTTTTGCTGATAACATTATAATAGGCATATTTTTAGTTTCTCTTACTTTTAGACAAGTCTTTATTCCATCTAATCTTGGCATCATAATATCTAATACTATTAAATGTATTTTTTCTGTTTCTAATATCTCTAATGCCTCAATTCCATCTTGTGCTTTAAATACCTTCATTCCTTCGCCTCTTAAATATATATCAACTGCATCTCTTATTTCTTTTTCATCATCTACTACTAAAACATTAAACATAGTTAACACCTCTCTCAAAATTAACTTCTTATAATTATGATAACTTATTATATTAAATTTTCCTAATATTAAAAATTACTTTTTTATTAAAATAACTTTTCTGTTAACATACTGATGAATATAATATATAATTTGTTGTATGGTTAAATTAATCATATAAATTACTATATAAATAATAAGCAGAGGATTTTATTATGTTATCTAAACTAAAAAAACATCAAAATTTTATCAAGGACTTTGTTCTTATATGCCTAGGGTGTTTTATTGCATCTTTAGG
>NZ_JBOFYU010000095.1:0-8396 GCF_051654825.1 Clostridium sp. | reverse complement strand
ATTCTAAGCGCATCCTCTTCAAAACGTTCCTTCGCATCTCTTACGGATTTAATCAACTTTTTCTGGATGTGTGTTTGACCATTATAAGGGTCTACAAATCCTCTTTCTGGATGATAGGCAATGGCATTCATCGTAAAATATAATTATATTTATTTTTGTTCAACTCATATTTTCGCCTTATTTTATATACGTTTATATATGTTTATCTTATAAAAATCGAGTTGAACAAAAAAAGCCTTGAGTTTTTAGGCGAAATGAATATAATTATAATTAAAAGTGTTCATAATCCGAGGTGGTTAAATGATTTGTATAACTGAAAAGAAACGTGAAAATAAAAGTATTTTTGAGATAAATTCTTACGACTTAAGAAATAAACTTCTCTATACCGAAGAATTAGTTTTTGAGACGTCTATAAAACAACATTCTAATGGAATGACTTACTTACTTTTATATAATGATAATATGGTACCCTTAAACGATGTTTTTCACTTCTTAAATATACATCTAGCAACATTATCAATTAATAGTAGGATAAAAGCACTAAACGCTCTTCGTCTTTTAACTATTTTTGAAAAAATACACAACAAGCCTATATCTGACTTTAATAAATCAGACATAAATCTCTTTAAATCCTTTTTACGAGGGCATTCACCTAAAGGGCAAATTATATCTTTTGACGTTTTAACTCAAAGAAGCGCCCAGACAATCAATGGTTATTTGGCAGTTTATAGAAATTATTTATCTTTCCTTGGGATTAAAGACTCTCCATTCTTCGAAAGGTCTTCTACCTATTCAATTGTTAGTGACCCCCTAACCGATATGGATTACCAAAAATATAATTATTCTATTAATGAAAAAATGCCTACTCCTATAAGGCAAGTACCTAAATATATTTCTACGCAGGAATTCGCTACTATAATCTCAGAACTCCATACTAATTATTCAATACCCACTAATCTTAATCCATATGAGGAATGCATAATTCGCTTGATGTATGAAGCAGGTCTTCGTCTTGGTGAAGTTTTGGGACTTACAGGCGAAGATTTAGTCTGTGAGTTTATAGATGGAAAACCTAATTTCTTAGTTTATATTCGCAATAGATTCACTGATAGAAAAGACCAAAATGCTAAGGGATGTATGAAAATAACTAATCGCAAACAATATCATTCAAGTGCTTATTCTGAATTACGTTATGGCTTCCAAATTGTTTCTATTTCTAAAGATTTATACGAGTTGATAGAAACTTATATAGAAAACTCCCACGCTCTAGCCTTAGAACGCCATGAACAAAACTATCAACAATACACAATTGCTGATACCGTTACAACTTCAAAAATGTTTGATGGGGATAACTATTATATTTTCTTAAACTCACAAGGGAAGCCTCTTAGTTATCAAACATGGAATAATAAACTTAGAACTATCTATTCAACTGTTGGTATTCATATAGATAGTAAGAATAGGAAAAACAATCTAAGCCACCGATTCCGACATGGATTTGCTATGTATAATGTACAATACTTACACTTGAACCTACTAGAACTACAAATAGCTATGCGGCATAAAAGTAGTAAATCTACCTTAGTTTATTTTAATCCAACTCTGAGTGAACAAATACAATTAAAAACAGACTTTTTAACTGACCTTTACGAATTGATCCCTTCACTAAAAAGATAAGGAGAAAATATTTTTGACACAATATCTCTGCCCCAAACTACACTACCAAGTTGACAAGTTTAATGATGAAAAAGAACATTTTAAGGACATCAATACCTATAATATGTGTTCTAATTTTATAAACTCTTGTTTAAAAGATACTACTTACACATCTTCTACACAAGTATCTCGTATCCGTAAGTATAGACAGTTTATGCCAAATTTATATGATATTTCATTACATTTAATATCTTGGAATACCCTAAAACAATTATATCAACTATGTAATTTACCACCGCAAATGTTTACTGTCTTTATTACATTTATGATTGAGGGGGCTTATATAATAAACTTCTTTGAATCAGAGATTATATTAAAATGGTTAAAAACCCCATTAAATGAGGATAGTATAAAGGCTGTTTTTACGAGTGAATTTGCTAATCGTTGGTATTTGTATTCCGCAAATAATGATGACATAGCTCCTGTTTACATTAATAGTAATCGTTATATGCGTGATATACTAGATGAATTCATATCTATCTCCCCTTTAGTAAGAGCTCGTAATACTAAAGTAACCCAGTTTTATAGGGATTTCGATAAAAGCCTAGCAAAGAGTGGTGTAATACTTCCTATAGAAACTATAGAGGATTTTAATTATGATACATTTCAAGCACAGTTTAATTTTTATTCTTTAAACAATTCTAATAAATTATTAAATATTTTAGTTACCTTCTATATATTTTTATACACTCAAAATCCGAATATCTTCAAACCAACAGATGGGATTGACTACTACATTTTGTTAAAAAACACGTGTATTCACGACTACACAAAAGGTGCTCGTAAAATACTCTATAATCCTTATGATCCTATCCCAAGCTTAGATATTTGGCTATTAGATCCTAACACTTATAATCATACTTCTAATCAAATAACAAATGAAACACGCAAATTAATAGATTTTACCTTAATAACTAACCCTTTATATAGGACATGGAGTAAAGATTGGTTTTGGTCGGATATTTCACCTCTTACAATAAAATTACAACGCTTTCATTATATAAAGCCCTTCATAAATTATTTGACAGATTTAAAGCAAGGGATACAAAAAAGCTTTTATATAAAAAAAACAGATCAATTAAATTTTGATACTATTTCTTTAAATGAAATAATGGCATATAAATTCCATTTAGAAGATACTGTAACTAATACTATTTCTTTAAATTCGCATATTTTATCTGTAAAAAATTTTTTGACTTTTTTAAAAGATAAAAACTTAGTACAAGTTGAATCAGCTTGCTTTTATTATTTAAAGTCCAAGCCAAATAAACCAAAAAATTCTGCTAAATCTATTCCTAACCATGAACTAGAATCATTAGTCAAATACATGAAATCCATCTCAGAGAGCGCCTATACCAACCGACTTAATTTAGCTATTTTTTATTTAGGTTTAGAAACAGAATTTAGGCTATCTCAAATTTTAAATTTATCTACTGATTGTGTTCAGCAAACTACTAAACCTAATGAATATATGCTAATTTCTAAAACAAAAACAAGTAAAGGCAAGCAGATGGAACAACCTATCACAACTTATAACAAGGCTGAAATAGAAGAAATTATTAGATTTACTTCAGAAGTGAGAGCTTCTTGCACAGATCTAAAAATTAAAAATTATTTATTTATCTCTAAATCTAATCGTAAAAATATATTTACTCAGCATAAAGAAAAAGAATTTAATACATTCTTAAAATCTTGTTGCGAACATTTAAATTTACAACCTTATGTTTTCGCTAATTTAAGAGACAGTCGTATTACGAAAGCCCAAGCTTATGTCTTACATCATAATCTAGGCGAAAGTGCCCAATTAATTCTTACAAATCATTCTAATATTAATACCGATAGGCGTCATTATATAGAAAGCAATATTGAAGAAATGCTAGAGCTAACTTATTCAACTATCATTGGTGATGTTACCTTAACTGGTTCCATTGAATATACTTGCCCTGAAGTAGAAAGTAGTGAAAACTTAGTCTCTAGTCAATGTGGATATTGCAAAACTAAAACTTGTACTCAATACTCATATTTAGACTGCTTACTTTGTTCAAGCTTTGTTGCTACAGTTGATAGGATTCCTTTTTTTGACGAAGCCATAAAAACGATTGATATTAAAATACAAAATGCTTCTCTTGTTCATGATAAAGAAGACCTAAGCAATATAAAATTATTACTAATAAATTATTTAAAGCAATTATACATCAAGAAAGAGGAAAATAACGTTGAACTCTCTTAATTTAAGTGAACTAACATTAGATACATCATATACCCTAAATACGTCAGGTAATGATTTTATCAGTCGTATTATTGAAAGTAATAAGCTTCCTTTCAGCAAATATAATATTTATTATAGTGACACTATTTGGGACTTTTCTACACATTCAACTACTCATATAAGCCCCACTAAACAAAAGTTTAACTTTGAAAATATTTCTCCATGTTTTCAACAAGACATAAAAAAATATTTATTAGTCCAACTAATAGAAAACCGTATAAAATTTCAAAGTATCCATAGGAAATTCAGTTGCCTCAGAGTGTTTTTTAACTATTTATACTCTAACAATATCTACAGTATTCAAGAAGTACATTCTGAACAATTAGAAGGATTTTTAGAGGGAGTCTCAAACACCTCTCCTATTACACAACAGAAATACAAAGAAGCCATTCTAAATTTCTATACATTTTACTCAAATCATATAGTTGCTATTTTAACTCCTGAAATAGTTTCCTTGTTATCTTCTAGCAATTCAACATTGATAAAAGTTCAAGCAGAAAATAACAAATACCCTAATATTCCCTCTAATTACTTTAATAACCTTATGATTTGTTTAATCAAATCATTAAACACGGATATTGAACCTATTGATTTGAAAGCTACTGCTTGTCTACTGATTATTCTATCACAAACAGGTTTAAGGGCAGCTGAGTTAGCTGCATTAGAAATAGATAACTTAAAATATCTAACGCTATACGATGGGACTATTAGATATTTCTTAGAATATAAAACTTGGAAACGAGAATCTGGTAATAATGTTTTCTCTACTGAAAAAACATATGTTAACGATTTAACCTACAAAGCATTTAATACATTAGTAGACCTCTTAAAAGAGGAACGTTTAAAAAGGGATACTAAGTATTTATTCTTTGTACAAGCAACAAAAAAAGTCCCTTTAGTTACTCAGCGCTTAAGGGATAATTTTCTAAAGTATTATTTTACGCACAGGACTGAACTAGGGTGCATTAATTGTCCTGATAAGTTTCCCGAGCTTCAGAAAACACTTTATCAAGGAAAATATGTTTTATCTTACCCCGCAACTCCTCAATACCGTGTTCGTGTATGTACTGAACTTTATAATAATAATGTGCCATTAGCCTTCATTCAAAAGTTCATGGGACACCTTTCTGCTGAAATGCAAGGATACTATGTACGACCTAAAACAGATGTTCAAGAAGATATAGAGTTCTCAAAAAAAGTCATATTAGGTATTTTATCTTCTGATACTAAACTTCTTGGTTCTAATGCTGAAAGCTTTACAAAGCGCATTAATGACTTTATCAAAGAAAATCATTACTCCATATCCACTGATATTAATTCAATAGCAGAAACTCTATTGGACACTATTCCTATACGAGCAAAATCAGGGGGGGTGTGCATTAAAAGCTCTAAATTTAGAGAATGTACTAATGATTCCTTTACCAATAAATTTTATTGTGCCTACGGGGTTTGTCCTAATGTTTTTCACTTTTACTACATGTCCAATATATCTTACCGACAATGTTTGGAATTAAAAGAAACTATTACCCTAAACATTACAAGAAAACATTTAAAACAAGCTCAGAAGGAAATCAATATGCTAAATACAGTCCTATCTAATAAACTATTGCCTGAATTGGAAGAACTAAGCGATATGCTTTCTAAAAAAGGGCACTCATATATTATAACTACCTATCCAGATTTGGAGTATATAGTAAATAATTTAGAAGATATTTATAAGGAGATTGAACAATGGCAACAATTGAAAATAGAATAAATGATAAGTTACTTGCATTAAGTGATAAACATGGGAGTTTGGAATATTTATCTCTTAAGCCTTTTATGCAAACATACCTATCACGTATTGAGGAAATTTTTGTAAACAAAGAGATACAAGAACAAACTGCTATAAATGAATTTAAAAAAAACAAACTATCTTTATTATCTATATCAGAGCAACTTAATTGTTCTCGTACTACATTATATAATCATAATGCTTTTTTAAAAGATTATATTGAGTATTCCATCAACTTGTTAGAAGAAAATAATCCCTTTATACGCTATGATAAACTTAAATCTTCTATTTCTACTTTGGAAGAAAAAGTTGATAAAATGACCTTACGTGACATAGATACAGAATTATTAAGAGCTGAAAACAAAAAACTTAATGAAGCTCTCAAAAATAAACTTGACGAAGTTAAGCGCTTACAAATAAGAAATGCTGAACTTTCTCAAGAACTTCATACTTTAAAGAATGTGTTAAAACCAATTTCAACCGTTACCCCATTCCCAAAATAACTTTTAAGGAGGTTTTATAATGAATACTAAAATTAATATACCCACATCCCCTGCATTAGTCATACAAAAGCTAGTCTCTGCTGGCTTTGAGGCTGGAGTTGTAGGTGGTTGTACTCGTGACTGTATCATGGGTAAAATTCCTCATGATTGGGATATATGCACATCTGCAACCCCTTTGGAAATTCAAACTGTTTTTAAGGGGTTCAAGCAATTAGACGTAGGATTAAAACATGGAACTATTGTCATACTAATTGATAAGGAACCTATTGAAATAACTACTTATAGAATAGATGGTGATTACCTAGATGGTAGACACCCAAATGAAGTATTTTTCACCCGTAATTTAATAGAAGATTTAAGTAGACGAGATTATACCCAAAATGCAATTTTCTACAATGATTATGAGGGTTTAATTGACCCTTTTAATGGTATCCAAGATATTGAATCTAAAATTATTAGATGTGTTGGAGACCCTGATAAACGTTTGGAAGAGGATTCATTACGAATTTTGAGAGGTATACGATTTGCCTCTGTTCTTAATTTTTCTATTGATACTTCAACCAAAATTTCCATGCTAAACAAAAGATTTTTATTAAAAAATGTTTCCTCTGAACGAATTGCTGTAGAATTTATCAAACTATTCCAAGGTGAAAATTTTGCTGAAATCATTATAGAATTTAAAGATATTCTAGAAGTAGTAATTCCGGAATTCAAGCTTGTAACTTCTAATTCAACAGAATTCAATAATTTAAAGGCCTGTCTGCTTAGCTTATCACAAATTAATGATATTGTAATTCGCTTAAGTGTATTCTTTTATTTTATTGCTCATTGCAACTCACCAAGTAATGGTATTCATAAATTCCTTCAAGCTCTTTTTAATCGAATGAAAATAACTAATGCTGAAGGCATTAATCGGACAGATGTATTACATGTCATAGAGTTAATATCCCTCGTTGATAAAACTATTAATCCTAAAAAATATGATATTCTAAAAACATTAAATATCCTTTCAGGGAGTATTATACAGTTTGAACGACTACTTCTGCTAAAACAAATTTTTAATTCTATTAATCACACTGATTCCTTAAAAAATATATCTTTAGTCAAATGTCTATTTGATGGTCTTGCACAAGAGGAACTAGTCGTATTACTTAAAGATTTATCTATTACTGGTACAGATTTAATTAATAATCATATTGCCCAAGGCAAAGATGTGGGGATATTGTTAAACACACTATTAGATCATGTCATGCATGGTTTTCTTGATAATACAAAAGAAGATTTATTAGCTAGGGCTCGAACTATAAAAATGACAAAAGAATAGGTAGTAATTAAAAAGAGTACTTTACTTAAATGAAGGTAAACGCTTTATCATGAGTACCTCTAGTAAAAATGGGGCCGTTGCAAAGTAAGCGTCAAATATCCCCTCACATATAATTCTGTGGGGGGATATTTGACGCTTACTTATATTTAAAAACAGCACCTCATTATTATAATGAGTGCTGCTTTATTGGATGCAAATTTTAGTATTAAATTATCTAGAAATTGCATCAGTTTTTTTATACACATTAATTAATTATCTATTTGCACGTATTAGCATTTTTCCTGCTATCTAGATTTTTTTTCTTATTATATTCACTAACTAATTGCCCACATGCTGCATTAATATTAGTTCCTTTAGACTCTCTAATTTTAACGTAAAGCCCACCCTTTTCCAGTTTCATCTTAAAATCGGACAACATCTGCTTGTTTGGTCTTTTAAATTTTCCGCAATTAGTAGGGTTATACTGCAAAAGGTTAATCATAACATTCTTACCATAAAACCATTTTATAAGCTTATCAACATCAGAAACTTTATCATTTACACTAGGAATCAGAAGATATGCTATAGTTATTTTCCTATTGTGTCGCTCGGAATATGATAGCATAGACTCAACAGTAGAGTTTACATCACTCTTCGCCATATTAGGCATTATCATGTTTCTGACCTTTTGCGTTGTTGCATGCAACGAAAGAGTCAACTGAATTTTAATGTGTTCTTCACGAAGTTTCTTAAGTTGATTTAACGGCCCTACTGTAGATACTGTTATTCCTGATGTTGAAAAATCAAGACCATTCCTATCACGTAGAATAT
>NZ_JBOFYU010000094.1:0-11917 GCF_051654825.1 Clostridium sp. | reverse complement strand
AACAATAAAAATCCAGATTAAAAATTAATCTGGATTTTCTCCCTTAAGGTAATATTAAATATGATAAAGTAACTAAAGTAGCTTCCCAATGATATAAAGATTTATTTTTATCTTTCTTACGGCTATATAAAGTAAATCCTAATGCTACTTGAATTATTAAATATATTGCCCATACATACTTGCCTACATCAGGTTCTTGAATACTTCCCTTAGCAAATATTAAAATAAGCATTCCTGCTGCAACTAAAACTTCAAATACTAATAAAGCTATTGCTAAATTATCTTTTAAAGTATTTTTGCTTTTTACAGTAACCTCTTGCTTTACTTTTGGAGTAGAATTGTAATTTCTCTTCTTTTGCTTTTTCTTTTTTGCCATCTTTTACACTCCCCATGCTTAATCAACCTTAATTTCTTTATCTAAATAAAATAAATATAGATAACTTTCCTTAACCTTCTTATTTGTTATTTTTTCTATTGCATCTTTATAATACTTTATTTGAGCTCTATACCTATCTATAATCTTTTCTTCGTTTCCTTGTTCTACATAATCAGTTTTATAATCTAGTAATACTATACCATCTGATTCTTCAAAAAAGCAATCTATTATACCTTGTAATCTTATATTCTCATCTAAATAAATATTTTCATCTAAGGTTTTATCTAATTCCAAGCTACTAACCTCTGTAAAAAACGGCAATTCCTTTTGAACTAAATTCCCATTTTTATATGCATTTAATAATCTTTGACCTAATTCGCTTTTAAAGAATAACTTAATTTTCATTAATTTAACTGAGCTTGCTTCTTCTTCAGTAAGCATTTCGTTTTTTTGCATTTTATCTATTTGTTCTTTTATTTCTGATATATGTGATACCTTATTAAAGTCTATCTTTTGCATAACATAATGCATTATAGTTCCTTTTTCTGCTGATGATAAACCTTTTTTATCTTGTAAAAACTTTGGCTTTATGATTTCCTTATCTCCAAATATCTTAACAGTTCTAACATCATCATCTTCACTTTCATATGCAGCTCTTTTTAAATCTGATACAGATATATTACTTGGTAAGCTTCCTGCCTCTTTATACTTATATTTATAAGCCAATCTTCTCTCAATTTCTTTATCCACAGTTTGAATTTCAGAAGTTATAAACAATTTTTTTTCTTCATTTTTATCCACAGCTTCATTTTTTTTATCCACTGTTAATAAGTTTTTAGTCCAAAATTGAACATTCCATGTGGAAAAGTCATTAGTTATTAAATCATTTGATGCTCCTACATATTCTCTTAATGCTTCTCCATCCCTATGTTTACACATAGCCATACCAATCCAATCTAAATAACTTTTTCCCTTTAAAACTTCTGATGGTAGTATTATTTCTGAATCTAATGCTGCCGCTGATGCCCAGCTAGATATTGTTTTTTCTAAATTTCTTGTTGCTCCAGTTATTATTAATTTTTCCTTTGCTCTTGTAAATGCAACATAAAGTATTCTCATTTCTTCTGATAATGTTTCTAATCTTATTCTCTTTTTTATAGCTTCCTTAGGTAAGGTTGTATATGAATTTCTCTTTTCTAAATCTACATATTCTGGTCCAAAGCCTAAATCATCATGATATAAAATTGAGTTGTTTAAATCCATAAGATTAAACTGTTTTCCTGCTCCTGATGTAAATACAACTGGGAACTCAAGTCCTTTACTTTTATGAATACTCATTATTCTAACTACATCTTCATTTTCACCTAAAATCTTTGCACTTCCCATATCTCCAGAAGATTTTCTTAGCTTATTAATGAAGTTAATAAAATTAAATAATCCCTTAAAGCTTGTTTGTTCATATTGCTTTGCCCTTTGGAATAATATCTTTAAATTTGCCTGTCTAAGCTTTCCATTAGGCATAGCTCCAACATATCCATAATAAGCCGTTTCCATATATATTCCCCATATAAATTCATCTATAGGCATATATAATGATTTCTTTCTCCACGCCTTAATATTATCAATTATATTTACACACTTTTCCTTTAAATCTTCTTGAACTTCATATTCATTATTAGCTACATCTTCAATTATTTCATAGAAGTATTTCTCTTTATTTAATAGCCTTATATCTGCAAGATCATTTGCAGAAAATCCAACTATAGGTGATCTTAAAACTGATATCATAGGTACATCCTGCATTGGATTATCTATAATCTTTAAAAGAGACATTATTGTTCTTATTTCTATAGATTCAAAATATCCTGAACCTGTATCTGCATATACTGGTATTCCTGCATAACCTAATTCATCTAAGAATATTTCTGACCAATTTTTAGTTGCTCTTAAAAGAATTACAATATCCTTATATCTTAAAGGCCTATATTCACCAGTTCCCTTATCTATTACCTTAAATATCTTTCCATCAGTAGGATTTAATAATTGATTAATTCTATTAGCAACTATTCTTGCCTCAAGTGTAATAGAATCTAATTCTTCTTCTTCTTCTTCCTCACTAGCTTCAAATTCTTCTTCAAAGCTATTGCTCTTACTTCCATCCTTTTCTAATATGTGAAGTTCTATAGGACCTGCTGTTATAGTAGCCTCATCATCATTTATCTTGTAACTAGCTCCTAAATTTAAAGCTTCTTCATCTGTATATTCTAATTCCCCAACTGTTTCAGACATTACCTTTTTAAAGATATAATTAACACCTTCAATTACCTCTTTTCTACTTCTAAAGTTTTTATATAATTGAATTTTTCTATCCTTGCCACCCTTTGTCATAGGATATCTATTATATTTATCTAAAAATAATTCTGGTTTTGCCTGCCTAAATCTATATATACTTTGCTTTACATCTCCAACCATAAAAACATTAGGATTATCAAGACTCTTCCTTGAGACTAAATCTATTATTGTTTCTTGAACATTGTTAGAATCTTGATATTCATCTACTAATACTTCATCAAAATACTCTCTAAATTCCTTTGCAACACTTGATGGATGAATATTTCCTTCTTCATCAACCTCTATTAATATCTTTAAACAAAGATGTTCTAAATCATTAAAATCTAATAGATTTCTTTCTTTTTTCTTTTCTGCAAATCTTCTTGAAAATTCTAATGCTACAGTACTTAACATTTTCATATATGGATAAACACGTCTTATAGCATCTAGTGATTCCTCTGGTGATGTTGAAAAACTATCTTCTATTAGCTTATTTATTTTCTTTTTTACTGAATCTCTTATATTTTTTACTGTTTTTTGAGCCTCTTCATCTGATACAGTATTTTTCTTTACTGCCTTTAGCTTTCCAAAACTTACACTAGATAAACTTCTAAATATTTCTTCTAATCCAAATTCTAGTGAATTATATACATTTTCTAAAGAATTTATATCATCTAAAAATACATCTAAATAAGGTTCTAATCCATCAGTTTCCTTTATTATTTCCACTGACTTCTTTAACATTTTTAAATATCCCGTAACTTCTACATATATGTTTTCCTTTAAAATCTTTACCCACTCAGTATTATTTAACTGTTCTAAGCTATTAATATTAAATTCTTCTGCCTTATCCATTAACCATTTTTCTGGCCAAGGTCCACTCATAGAAAATCTATATAAATCTAAAACTATATTTTTTAACTTTTCATCATCTCTTGATCCACTATATGCTTCCACTAATCTCTTAAATTCTATATTATCATCTTCATAATATTGCTCAAATATTTCATTTACTATTTCTAGTTTTAATAAAGTATTTTCAGTTTCATCTGCAATTCTAAAGCTAGGATCTAAATCAATTGTATGGAAATAGTTTTTTATTACATCCAAGCAAAATGAATGCATAGTAGTAATGTTAGATCTACTTAATAATGTTAATTGCCTTTGCAGCGTTCTAGAATTTGGATTTTTTTCTAATGCCTTTGATATTGCTGCTGCTATTCTTTCTCTCATTTCTGCTGCTGCAGCTGATGTAAATGTAACTACTAATAATCTATCTATATCTACAGGGTGAGTTTCATTTGTTATTATTCTTATTATTCTTTCTACTAATACAGCTGTCTTTCCTGATCCCGCTGCAGCTGCTACTAATAAGTTACATTCTCTTGTTATTATTGATTGAAGCTGTTCATCTGTCCACTTAGTTTCTGCCACTATTCTTCTCCCCCCTTATTTTCAACTCTGTTTTCTATTGACTTCCAAAGCTCATCATTATCCTTCTTTAATATAACCTTATATTTATTATCTTGTATCCCAGTATCAAACTGACATATTGATGAATAATCACAATATACACAATAAGTAGATTGTTTAGATTTACAAGGTTCTATCTTTATGCTACCACTTAACATTTCCTCACATATATCTACCATCTTCTTATTTACATACTCTCTTAATAAATTAAATTGATGTTCTGTTACTACAGAGCTTTTACTATCAAAATCTCCATCCTTTTTAAATTTTGCAGGTATTACTAAAGAATAAGTCTCCATACTCTTATCCATTGCTTTTACAAGCTTTGCATCCTTTAATAATAATCCATTCATTTTTAACTTTTTCAATACTTCCTCTTCTATCTTTTCCTCTGTAAGTTCCTTTTTAGAAGATATAATAGGATCATCTATTCTAAAGTATAAAATTGCTCCCGGAATAGCTTGCTTATCTAATAAGTATTTTGAGTTTTTTATTAATGCATCTAAATAAACTAATAGCTGAATTTGTAACCCATAATAAAGCTCATTTAAATCAAACTTTTTAGAACCTGATTTATAATCTACTATTCTTAAATATGTGTCTCCATCCATTTCTAATTTATCTATTCTATCAACTCTACCAACTAAATAGACAGTATCATTTGATGGTAAATCTATTTTTATAGGCTCTCCACTTTCAAAGCTTCCAAATGAAAACTCATTTTTAAATACTTCAAATTCTCCTCTTTTCATTTGCTCTGCAATAACCATAACTGATTTAGTTATAGTTCTTTTAAATCTATCTGCAAAATACATATATCTCTTATTGCTATTTAATATTGAATTAGAATCTTGAGCTAACTTATTATTTACTAATTCACCAACTATAACTTTACATTTATCTCTATCTAATTCTGACCAAGGAATTTTTTCATCCTTAACCTTATTAGTAAAATCATCTAAAACCTCATGCATAAATGATCCTAAATCTGGTGCTGTAAATTCATATACCTTTCTATCCTTTGCCTTTAATCCATATTGAACATAATATCCAAATGGACATTGAGCATATTTTTCTATTCTAGATACACTAAACATTAGCTTTCCATTATCACTAGCATATAGCTTCCTTATCTTTTCCCTAGGCATTTTTTCAGCTATATTTGAATAAGTAAGCCCTCTAAACATATTTTTAGATTTAATCTTAAATTCATCCTGCTGCTCAAACCATTTAAAAGCTTGAGCCCAGTAATCCTCTACTTCTTCTTTTTCAAACTCTAATCTTAATGCTGATATAAGCTCATTAAAAGTTGGAATTGGTGCCGTTATCTTATTAAATCTATCTCTTTGACTTTCTTTATTATATAAATCACTTTCCTCTTCTACATTAGGAAGTATCTTTTTTAATCTTGGTATAACTATAGATGGTCTTAATGATTTTCCTTCAAAATCTGCCATAGGATAAGTTACCATTAAATAATCTGATGCTATTGTTAATGCTGTATAAACCATAAATTGTTCTTCAAAGGCTCTACTTTTTGTATCAGAAGCTAATTCTAGCCCCATATCCCTAAGCATTAATCTTTCTCTATCTGATATTATACCTTCTTCCTTATTAGCTGATGGTAATACTCCATCATTAACTCCTACTATATATAAAGCTCTAACATCTCTTCCTTTTATTCTAGCTATATCACCAATATTAACTTGGTCTAAAGACATTGGTATAACGCCAATTTCCTGTTCTTCAAAACCTGATACTAATATTTTAGTGAAGGTCTTAATATCTACTACTTCCTCACCTAATACCTGTACAGCCTGATCTAATATATCCATTACTATAGTTGGAACTTGAGTATATTCCTTTATCTTATCTTGTAATCCTTCTTTATCAAATTCCTCTAACCATTCTTCCATGGTTTCAAATACATTTAGCTCTATTAAAAACTCATAAAGTGCTGTGCTTAAGTCTACTATCTTTTTATTTCCCTTTATATCGTTATGTAACTTAATTAAAGGTGCTCTCACCTCTTCCATTACTTCAGATATCATAATTTCCTCTGGTGTGATTTCTGTTGAGTCTTTAACGTCTAAGTCTCCAGTCCACTTATAACCCTTTATTCCATTGGCCAAAACATAGTTTTCTAATCTATCTATATAATCTAAATTTATTTTTATCAAACCACTTTTTAAATATTTAAATACACTTTCATAAGACCAATTGCTAGTTAATATCTCCAATGCTGATATTATAAGTATAACTAATGGATTACTTAATACCTCTCTCTTTTTATCTATAAAATATGGAACCTTAAATTCATTAAATATTACTGATGTTATCTTTTCATAGTTATCTACATTTCTACAGACAATTGCTATATCCCTAAATCTATAATCCTTATCTCTAACTAGCTTAAGTATATCCTTTGCTATTGTCTCTATTTCATCATAACTATTATTAGCTCTATATATTCTTACATCTTTATTTTCACCCTTATACTCTTTAAATGGATAAGTAAAGAAATGATTCTCTATATGTTTAAGCTCTTTACTATTATTAAACCTATATGAAGTCCCCTTATTTAAATTTATAGGCTCCATATATCCAATATTATTTTCCTGCATCATTCTTAGTAATCTATTTTCAGTATTTTTAATAGCATCAAAAATATCTGTTTGATCACTACTAGCTCCATCACTTAAGCTATCACAACATAAAGTTATATTTATTATTTTAGAACTTTTAGCTAGATTCTTTATTACTTCCATTTGCTGTGGAGTAAATGTAGTAAATTCATCTATCCAAATTTCAGCATCATTATAAAGCTCACACTCTTTAAGCTTTTCTGCTAATAGGCTTAATTCATCCTCTGAATCAATGTAGCTTTTATGCAATATCTCATTAAATTCATTAAATAATATCTCTAAGTCACTTACTTTCTTCCTTAATTCTTCATCACTTATATTTTCAGCTTTTTCTTTTAGTATTTCCGGGGAAATGTTATACTTTTTAAATTCAGTTATTGTTTTAGAAACTATTCCAGCAAAACCTTGCTGCTTTGCCATTCTATTAAAGTATTCTAGTTCTTCACCCTTATCTTTTAATAGCTTATAAATAAGCATATTTTTTCCTGAATCCTTCATTCTAACATTAGTTCTGCCACCACATTCATCAAAAACCCTATGCGCCATTCTTTTAAAGCTTAAAACATCTGCTCTTAATAGAGCCTTTTCTCCAACAACCTCTAAAAGATTCTTTTCTGTTTGAAATGTGTATTGCTCTGGAACTAATAATATTAATTTATTTGATTTATCATTATCTACTTTCTTTTTTATTTGGTCTAAGCAAAATCTACTTTTTCCACTACCTGCTCTACCAAAAATAAATCTTATTCCCATACTCACACTCCTCTTCTTATTACATTCTAATTATTACCTTTATTTAAATTTAAATTCTGATTTTAGTACTCCCATAACTACTGTATCTAAATATTTTCCATCTAAATAATACTTACTTCTTCTAATTCCTTCTGTCTTAAATCCACATTCTTTATAACAGGTTATAGCTCTTTGATTTTCCTTAACTACTTCTAATTCTATTTTGTGGGCACGCTTCTTACTAAATAAATAATTACCTATTAATTTAATAGCTTCCCTACCATATCTTTTTCCCCAATATTCTTTTCCTATTGTAATTCCAATCGAAAATACACCTATTGTATAACTATTTTCTTTATAATGTATATATCCAACTACATCACTTTCATTATTTACTATAGCTAATACCTTTTTATTTACACTATTAAGCGCAATAAATTTCTCCATTACATATCTTTTGCTTGGAATAGCAGCTTGTCCACCATTAAATTTTAAAACATCCTTATCTATACACATATCATATAAAATATCTATATCTGCTTTAACTAATGTTCTTAAATATATCTTTTTTCCATGTATCATATTATCCCTTCTTTAATTGTAATGTGTTAATTATAATATAATCCTATTTGTATATAATTACTAATATATAATCCTTTTATTGGCCTTGATTCTACTTATCAATATATAGATTTCTCTGTTTTTCTAGATATTTTATACTTTAATAAAAAAATAAAAGCTAGTTTTAAACTAGCTTTTACTCTATAATTACCTCTACCCCATAATGATCTGATACAACTTCTTTATTCTTACCATTAAAAATAACCTTTGATGATTTAACTTCAATATTTTTATTAGCTAACACTAAATCTAATCTCTTAGAATTAGCATCTTCCGACCAGCCATCAATACTTCCCCTTACAGTTATCCCATCATCCTTAAATTTAGCTTTATTATAAGTATCTATTAATCCCTTACTTAATAAATAATCATAACCTTCATTTTTAACATTAGCGTTATTATTAAAATCCCCCATTAAAAAAGTTGTTTTATTAAAATCTATATTTTTTAATAACGTATCTACTTGATATTTAAAAGGCTCTTCTTCATCATGCCACCACCCTAAATGGCAGCTAATAAAATCATACTCCTTACAATCTATTTCTATAGTTGTCTTTACTACTTTTCTACTTTTCCAAAACTTAAAATCTTCACTTTTTGAAACATAAAATGACTCTTTATCTTTTATTTTATGCTTAGTTAAAATTGCTATTCCCTCTTCATATATATCATATCCAATATGAGAATAATCCCAGATATAATTATAATCATGTGAATTTAATAATCTTAATTCTTCAATAAGTACAAGTCCAAAATTATGCTTCTTAATATTTTTTCCTACTCTATCTGAATCTAATTTTTGACTTACCTCTTGAAATGCTATAACATCATAATCATTTTCAGCTATAGTTTTAGCTAAGTGTTTTATCTTATATATTTGATTTTCTTCTATCCATGAATGACAATTTAATGTTAGTAATTTCATTAACTAAACTCCTAAAATATCTTGTATATTAGATTTTAATACATCTGCCTTAGGTCCATATATAGCTTGAACCCCACTATCCTTTCTTATAAGTCCTAAAGCTCCATTTTTCTTCCACTCTTTTTCATCTGCTACTAGTTGAATATCCTTTACTGTAACTCTTAATCTAGTCATACATGCATCTATATCTTCTATATTTTCTTTTTCACCTAATAATTTAATTATATTTATAGCTTGTAAATCATTTGATGTTGTTGTTTCTTGAACATCTGAAGCCTCATCTTCAATATAATTTCCTCTTCTTCCTGGTGTTCCTATATTAAACTTTTTAATTAAGAAGCTAAATACTGTGTAGTTTAAGCCAAAGAACACTCCTAATGTTATTACAAGGTTAACTAAGTCCCTAACTAGTCCTGCATTAACCATCATTGGTATTCTAGTTAATAATTCAATCCCCCCAAAAGCATGTACTCTTAGATTTATTATATCTGCTAATGCAAATCCTATACCTGTTATTAATGCATATGCTACATATAATATTGGTGATACAAACATAAACATAAATTCAATTGGCTCTGTAACTCCTGTTAAAAGAACTGCTATTGCTGCTGAGAAGAATATTGTTTTGTATTTCTTCTTTTTATCTTCCTCAACGTTTTTATACATAGCTAATGCAATCCCCATTAGTGATGCTGTTGATAATATAACTTGCCCAACTTTAAATCTTGCTGGTACAACTGAATTTAATAAATTGTTATATTCAGCCATATTACCTGAACCTTTAAAATTTATTAAATCCGTAATCCAAGCTAACCATAATGGATCTTGCCCTGCAACTAAAGTTCCTGCTGCTGATCCTGTTGCTATTTGATATATTCCACCTAACTCTGTGTAATTTACAGGTACTGTTAACATATGATGTAAACCAAAAGGTAATAATAAACGTTCTAATGCTCCATAAACAAATGGTGCTAATACTGGTGCTGTATCTCTTGATTCAGCAAGCCATATTCCAAATGCATTTAATGCACCTTGAATTGCTGGCCATACAAATGATAATACTATTGCTGTAACTACTGATCCAATAATAACTACAAATGGTACAAATCTTTTTCCATTAAAGAAATCTAAAGCCTTTGGTAACTTGTTATAATTGTAATATTTATTATATAATGCTGCTCCTAAAAAACCTGCTATTATACCAACAAAAACTCCCATGTTTAAAGCTGGTGCTCCTAAAATGCTAGTAAAATAATCTGGTACTACTAATGATTTTCCTAATAATGAATTTACAGTTGCTGTGCTATCTGCTAGCATTGCTGAATTAACTCCAAATATTGCTCCTGTAACACGATTAATTAATACAAATGATAGTAAACCTGCAAATGCTCCCCCAGCTCTTTCCTTTGCCCATGATCCACCTATTGCAACCGCAAATAGAATGTGTAAGTTTCCTATAATTGCCCAACCTATGTCTTCCATTACTCTTCCTATAGTATCAAGTAATGCCATATCAAATGACATTCCTATTAGCTTTCCTACCGATACCATTAACCCAGCTGCTGGCATAACAGCAATAACAACTAATAATGCTTTTCCAAACTTTTGCCAAAAATCAAAGGATAATAAACTACTTTTTTTCTTTCCCATCTCAATTACTTCCCTTCACTATTTAATAAATTTTATATAATCTAGCTTCATATGGCTTTAATAATATTTTAGTTGTTTTTCTATGTTCCTTTACATCATAATTACTTATTAAAAGTCCATCATAATTTAAAGTTTCTTCTTCATATTTATATATAACTTCCTTTTTTGATAAGTTTGTAATCACTATAAATTTCTCATTTTCTAAAATTCTCTTATATGCATAAATTTGCTCATTATCTTTTAATATAAGCTCATACTTACCATATACTAAAGGTAAATTATCTTTTCTAATTCTTATCATTTTCTTATAAAAATTAAGTATTGATTTTTCATCATTAATTTGACTTTCAACATTAATTTTTTCATAATTAGGATTTAACTTTATCCATGGTTTAGCCTTTGTAAACCCAGCATTTTCTGAATTATCCCATTGCATTGGAGTACGTGCATTATCTCTAGATATAGCCCAGACATATTTCATTGCTTCCTCTTCTTGCATTCCTTCTGCCATCTTTTCTTTATAGATATTAATTCCCTTAACATCGTTATAATCATTTATAGAATCAAACTTTACATTAGTCATACCTATTTCTTGCCCCTGGTAAATGAAAGGTGTTCCTTCTTGCATAAAATACATTAATCCAAAAGCAGTTGAACTTTCTCTCCAATACTCATTATCATTTCCCCAAGTTGATACCGCTCTAGGTATATCATGATTTTCTATAAATAGTGCATTCCATCCTATTCCATGAAGGTCATCTTGCCATCTAGTTAAAACTTCTTTGCATTCTTTAACATCAAACTCTTTATCATTTTCAAAATCCCATAAGTCTAAATGCTCAAATTGAAATACCATATTAAACTTACCTTCATCTTCTCCAACCCATAAATTAGCTTCTTCTGCCTTTACACCATTAGCTTCTCCAACAGTCATAATGTCATATTTAGAAAATGTATTTTCCTTTAGCTCACCTAAAAAATCATGTATTCCTGGCATATTCATATGTTTATCAAAAGAAGATACATAATCTAAATTATTAGGATTAGGCATATCCGTTAATCCATCTTCCTTTTTTATATGGCTTATGGCATCTACCCTAAATCCATCAACACCTTTATCAAGCCACCAATTTATCATTTTATAAACTTCTTTTCTTACATCTT
>NZ_JBOFYU010000093.1:0-21832 GCF_051654825.1 Clostridium sp. | reverse complement strand
TGAATGAGGCTTTAAATATCGAATAAGTTTAAGCAATTATATTCATCTCCTTTATTCTAATTTATATAATTTTAATAATAGTTAGTTTGTACTGATAATAGATTAAATATCCTAAAATAAGGCTAAGTGGTTTAGATTTTATAGTAAATGGATAATATTGTAATATAAAGAAGGTAAGGAGGGAGTTTTTATGGATATTATACAATTGCAATTATTAATAATTTTAACTATAGCAATATGCTCTTTATTAGGTGGAAAAAAGGGGAGCTTAATGGCTAGTGGAGTATGGTTTATAACATCTTTAATAATGATGAGATCTAGCATGTTTTCAGTATTCCAACTAGTTACAGTTGCTATATCATTTCAGTTAGGATTATTAATTGGTTTTATAAGAGATTACATATATAAAAGAGTAGTTAGAAAAAATGAAGCATAAATAATTTTAGTTAAAATTGTAATATAAGGAGAGTATTTTGAATAATAAACAGGATAAAAATCAATATAAGATGAGCAAAATTAGAGTACTTATAGTGATTATATTTATTTTTACAATAGATTTGTTAGTATTCAAAATAATAGATAATGTAAGAATATATAATAAAGAAATTTCTGTAATGAGTGAAGTTAATAATTTAAATTATGAATTAGCGGAAGATATTTTTAGTGAAGATGGAAGTAAGATTGCTTATTTAACATTTGATGATGGACCCAATAAAAATACAACACCACAAATATTAAAAATATTAAATGAAAACAATATAAAAGCTACTTTTTTTGTTTTAGGAAAAAATGCAGAAGCTAATCCAGATATATTAAAAAATGTATATTATGAAGGTCATTCAATAGGAAATCATACATATTCTCATGATTATGAATATGTATATAAAAGTAGTGAAAATTTATATAATGATATATTAAAAACAGAAGAAGTTTGTAAAAATATTTTGGGTGAAAATTACTCTAATAGATTATTTAGATTTCCAGGTGGATCATCAGATGTAGAGGATTCATTAATAAAAAAGGTAAAAGGTGCTGGGTTTATAAGTGTAGATTGGAATTCATTAAATGGTGATGCAGAGAAACTTAATGTTAGTAAGGAAACTCTTATACAAAATATAAAGAGACATTCAGAAGGAAAAAATAAGATTGTAATACTAATGCATGATAGTATCAATAAGAAGAATACTGTTGATACTTTACAAGATGTTATAGATTATTTAAGAGAGCAAGGATATGAGTTTAAAGCAATAAAATAATAGGAATATATTACCTGTAATATAAAAAGTGATAATGGTTAATATAATAGTGTAAACAAAATAACTTCTCAAAAAAATTAAATTTATTTAAGAAGTTGTTTACAAAATAATGCCAAAGGCCAAAGGAGGAATTACAAATGTCAAAAACATTAGTTCCAGAAGCAAAACAAGGATTAAGCGCATTCAAGAACGAGGTAGCAAATGAATTAGGAGTACCATTTAGCGATTATAATGGGAACCTATCATCAAGACAGTGTGGTTCCGTAGGTGGCGAAATGGTTAAAAGAATGGTAGAGCAATACGAAAGCTCACTAAAGTAAGCTAAGCGGAATTAAGTCGAAGGTAGATAAACTAGAGATGGATATACCGCCAAAGTTTTAAAGTATTGCTTAACATTCGAAAAGAAGAGATACAATTTTATTGTATCTCTTTTTTATTTGTAACCAATTTCTATTTATGGTAAAATGAGAACAAAAGTTCGATTTTGCAAGGTGATAAATATGAGGAAAATAAAAATATTACAATGTGGAGATTTACATTTTGATACTCCTTTTAAAGGGTTAAATAATAAGTTATCAGCTTTAAGTAAAGAGGATATATTAGAAGTTTTTGAAAGAATAATTACTCTTTGTAAAGAGGAAATGGTAGATGTTTTATTATTAACAGGTGATATATTTGATAATTTAACTGTAAATAAAAAAACTTTATATTTTATAAAAATTCAGTTAGAAAGAATAATGGATATTAGAGTTTTTATTTCTCCAGGAAATCATGATCCATATAATGAAAAGTCATTTTATAAGATGATAGAATGGCCCAAAAATACATATATATTTACCGGGGATTTAGAGTCAGTTTATGTAGAAAAATTAGATTCATATATATGGGGAGCAGCCTTTAATAAAAGTCATATCAATAAAAGTTTATTAAAAAAGATAAATATTGATTCAAGTAAAATAAATATAATGACTATTCATGGTGATATATCTAGTGTTGAAGAAGGAAATAAGTACAATCCAATTACATTAAGAGAAATTGCTGAATCAGGAATAGATTATATTGCTATAGGTCATAGACACGAATATAGTGGGATACTTAGAGAAAAAAACACATGCTATTCATATTCAGGGTGCCCACAAGGAAGAGGCTTTGATGAATTAGGTGATAAGGGTGTAGTTTTAGGGTATGTATCTAAGGGAATGGTAGATTTAAAGTTCATTAAAACTTCTAAGAGAAATTATTATAACATGAATATAGATATAAGTGGATTATATACTTATGAAGAAATTAAAAGTGAAATATTAAAAAATATAGACAAAGAAAAAAGAGAAAATAATTTATATAAAATAGAATTAGTTGGAGAAGTAGATCAGCATTTAAAATTAAGAGAGGAAATACTCTTAAGTAAAATAAAAGATTACTTTTACTTTATAAAGTTAGTAGATAAAACAGAAATAAAGATAGATTTTAGAGAAATAGCAAATAGTTATTCTGTAAAAGGAATATTTGTTAAAAGAATGCTTGATAGTATTGTGGAAGCAGATGATGAAAGTAAAGAAATAATAAATATGGCATTGAAGTTAGGGTTACAAAGCCTTTCAGAAGATGAGGTAAAAAGAGATGATTATTAAGAAGTTAAATATAGTGGCTTTTGCAGGAATATCTAATAAAACTATAGAGTTTAATAATGGTGTTAACCTTATATATGGAGAAAATGAGTGTGGAAAAAGTACTATACAAAATTTTATAAGAGTTTGGCTTTTTGGAATGTCAGCTAAAAGAAGTAAGGATTTAAAAAATAATGATCGGGGAAGGTTTTCACCAGTAACAGGAGAAAAGATTTCTGGAGAATTATATATCGAAGATGATAATGGAAGAGAATATGTAATTAGAAGAACATTTGGATTAAGCAAAAAGGATGATACATCAGAAATAATAGATTCTTTAACAGGTGAAGAGGTATTAGAAATATCTAAAAATGAACCTGGAAGGGACCTTTTAAATGTAAATGCTGCTACCTTTATTAGGACACTGTTTATAGGACAGCTTGGAGTTTATGTAGGAAGAGATAAAGAAGAAGAAATGATGGAAAAGGCAGCTAATTTATTAAGTAGTGGAGATGAAACAGTATCTGTTCAAAAAGCTATAGAAAAATTAGACCTTATGAAAAAATCCTTAACTACTACAAGAAAATCTGGTGAATTAGATTTATTAAGAGTTAGATATTCAGAACTGTTAGAAGAGAGATATGAGGGAATTAAGTTATCAGAAGATAATTTAGAAAACGAAGAAAAAAATATACTTTTAAAAGATAAAAGAAGTGAAATATATACTGAACTAAAAAACTTAGATATATATAAGAAGTATTTAAAAAAGTCAAAGCTTCAAAGAGAATACCAAGATATAACTGAGTACTTAAGAAAAAGTGAAGAACTAAAGAAAAAGGAAAGGTTTATAGAAGAATCTATTTCTGTTGAAGATGAAATTATAAGTGAAAGAGCTTTAAGCCATATATTAAATGAAAATAGTTTATATACAAGAGTAAAAGATATAACTTCCAAAAAAATATTAGATTTAAATATTAAAAAAGAAGAATATAATGAAAAAAGAAAAGATATAGAAGAATTATTATTTGTTGAGGACTTAGAAGAAGGAATAAAGGATAGGTTACTTAGAGCTACAATAGAGCAAGAAAGTATAAAGGAAAAAATTGAACTTTGGAATTCTATTAGAATTGATATAGAAAATATAAATAATGAAATTCAAGAAAAGAAAAAATATATAGGAAGTGCAATTAAATTTTCAGATATAAGAAGTGAAATAGAAAGCCTATTAAATGAGTATAAGGATAAGCTTAGAGAATCAAAAATTAAAATGGAAAATATAAATAGCATTTCACAAAGTAAAAGGGATTATGAAAGTATAAAGAAGGATTTTAATACTAATAGAAATACATTTATAGTTACAATCTTACTTTTAGTAGCATCATTAATTTTCTTTAAAGTTAATTTAGTTATAATTATTCCGGTATCTATTGTATGTATATTCTTTGGTAAAAAGGTATTTAACTTAGCTATAGAATTAAAAACAACAGAAGGAACTAAAGGTGGAAGAGATCAGCTTGAATTATTAAATAATCAAATTTCAGAAATAGAGGAAAGATTATTTAGTCATAAACACACTGTTGATGCTTTAAACTATGAAGACTTTATAAAAAAGTTAAAGTTATTTGATGACTTTAACTTATATAAGGAAAAGCAATTAGATAGAATCAGAGATAAAAAATCACAAATTGCTAATATTGATATTAATAAATGCAAGAAAATATATAATCAAAACTTAGAGGAATTTAACTATATTATAAATTTAGCAAGGGCTAAAGACTTAAACCAAGCTGTAGAGATTATTTCTAGATATGAAATGTTTAGTAAGGATATTCTTTCATTAAAAATAGAAATTGAAAATGAAGAAGAAAATCTTAAAAGATTAAATGAAGAATTAAGTGATAAAGAAAATGTAATAAGAAATAGTCTTAAGCAAATAGGTTTAGAAAATATTGCAATAGAAGATATAGAGGAAGAAATATCTAAGATAAGAGAAAAGTTAGCTCAAAGAGAAGAAATAATACATTCTTTAGCATCTATAGAAGAAGCTTATAAGGCTTTAACAAAGGATAAAAATATTGATGACATAAAAGAAGAAATAAAAGAAATAATAAATGAAAATATTAATTTTACTTATAAATCGGAAGAGGAAATTGATAATCAAATTAAATTAAAATCCAATGAGCTAATAGATATAGAAAAAAACATAAAAGATGTTGAAAATGAAATAAGTAATAGATTTAAAGGAAAAAGAACAATTTCAGATATTGAAGAAGATTTAGATAGTATATTAGAAGAAATAAATAAAAAGGAAAAGCTTATAAAGGCGATAGATTTAGCTAAATCTAATTTAGAAGAATCCTTTAGAGAAATAAGAAGTGGTTTTTCGCCTATATTAAATGGTAAGGTTTTAAGTTACTTTAATAAACTTAGTGGTGGAAAATATATTGATGTTATGGTATCAGATTCCTATGAAATTAAGGTTAGGGATGATAAGAATTTATTGTCAGCAGAAATAATTAGTAATGGAGCTAATGATCAATTATATCTTTCTTTAAGATTAACATTTATAGAAATGTTATATGATAAAAAGAATGTGCCTGTAATATTAGATGATGCCTTTGTTCAATATGATGATGAAAGAGTTTATCGTGTTTTAGATATATTAGTAAATAGTAATTTTGAACAATTAATAATATTTACATGTCAAAAGAGAGAAAAAGCATATTTAGAAAAAAAATCTATGGAAGTTAATTATATTTATTTGTAATATTGACAATAATACTCGAGGAGGGTAAAATTATACAATAATAAATGCAAATGATTTGCATCTTCGAGGGGTGAATTTATGATAAAGAAAATTTTATCAATTGGACTTTTAGTCACATTATTTGGAACTATGAGTATGGGATGTACTAAAAAAGAGAATCCAGAAAATAATGCAGGAAGGCTAAGAGTTGGTGTTACAATAAATCCATTAAAGGAATTTACTGAGGCTATTGGAGGCGAGAAAGTAGAAGTCTTTTCTATAATACCTCCAGGAAGTGAGCCACATGATTTTGATCCTAAGCCAAAGGATTTAGAAGAGGCTAGCAAAAGTGATGTCTTTGTTTATAACGGATTAGGAATGGAAGACTGGATTGATTCTGTATTAAATATAATTAATAATGAAAATACTGTAATAGTTGATTCAAGTAAAGGAGCTAATGTTATAAATACTGAAAATGACGGAAGCCACGTAGAAGAAACTGAAAAAGAACATACTGAGCATGAAGAAGATGGACATAACCACGGAACAGAAGACCCTCATCTTTGGTTAAGCTTAAAGGAAGCAACAAAGCAAGCAGAAAACATAAAAAATGCTTTAATCCAAAAGGATAGTGAAAATAAAGATTACTATGAAAGTAATTATGAAAACTTAAAGAATCAATTTGATAGCTTATATAACGAATATAAGGTTAAATTTGAAAATATAAAGGATAAAAACTTTGTAACAGGTCATGCAGCCTTTGGATACTTATGCAGAGATTTTGGACTAACTCAAAAAAGTATTGCAGATATTTATGGTGAAGGAGAACTTACACCTAAAAAACTAGAGAATTTAGTTAATTATTGTAAGGATAGTGGTGTAAAAGTAATCTTTAGTGAATCTACAGCAAGCTCTAAGGAATCTGAAACATTAGCAAGAGAGTCAGGAGCAAAGGTGGAAAAGATTTATAGCTTAGAATCAAAAGAAGATGATATGACTTATTTAGATGGTATGAAATATAATTTAGATAAGATATTAGAATACTTAAATTAAAAGGTAAAGTTTTAAAATAAAGTTAGTAATTTATTATTAGCTTTATTTTTTTATTATAAATATATCTTAACTTTTCAATTTCAACTATTATTTAAAAATAGATTTGTAGAAAAGTAGAGAAAATATTAAATTTAGTATACTGTAGAATTATGGTAAAATTATATTAAGGGGTGGTGCAAATGAGTAAGGCAAAAGAGTTTTATCAGAATAATATAATAAATGGAAAAGAAAAGTTAGACGAAATAAATACATTATTAAAAAATATTTCAATAATTAGACTTGCTATAGTTATTTTAGCTATATTTTTAGGATACTTTATGTATAAGAAAAATAATATAGTGACCATGGCAATATTATTAGCTATATGTTTTGGAGTATTTGTAGTAGTAGCATTTTTCCATAATAAAAAGATAGAAGAAAAAAGAAAATTAAAAATTTTTATAGATATAAATGAGAGCGGAGTTAAAAGATTAGATGGAAGCTGGAGAGATTTCAAGGATAATGGAGCTGAATATTTAAATGAAAATCATGGATTTATTAATGATTTAGATGTATTTGGTAAAAGTTCATTGTTCCAATTAATAAATAGCACAAATACTAAATTTGGAAGAAAAAAGCTAGCAGATATGTTATCAGTAAACAAATTACCTACAAAAGATACTGTTTTAAAAAGACAATTCGCAATTAAAGAACTTTCAGAAAAGGTAGAGTGGAGACAAGAGTTAATACTTCAATCTACTTTTAAAAAGAAAAAAAACAGTGATATAAAAGACTTAATAGATTGGTCTAAAAGTGATGTCTCAATAAGTAGTGCATTAAAAACAATTCCTTTTATTTGTATAGGAATTACAATGTTATCTATATTTTTAGTAGTAGCTAAAATAATACCAGTAACATATTTATTATTAATTCTTATGTTTAATTATTTAGTTGTAAAAACGTTAACTAAGCCATTAAATCACATAGTAGAGCTGTTTCATAAGCATAAAAGTGATATAGAAGCATATAGTAACATATTAGCTTTAATAGAAAAGGAAGAATTTAAAAGTCCTTTATTAAAGGAGTTGCAAAGTAAGGTAGTAAATAATGAGAATAGCTGCATAAAAGAAATGAAGGCTTTAAAGGAATTAGTAGATTGGTTAGGAGATAGCTCTTCAAATGCATATTACTTATTAATAAATGTAACTATTCTTTCAGATACATTTATTTTAAGAAACTTAGAAAAGTGGAAAGAAAAAAATGGTGTATATCTAGAAGAATGGCTAGATATTATAGGAGAATTTGAGGCTTTATCTAGTATTTCAAATCTAGCATATGATTTTGATACTTGGAGCTACCCTGCTATTTTAAATGAAGGGATAGTACATGGTAAAAATATAGGTCATCCTATACTAGGTGATAAGGCTATAGCTAACAACTTTTCTTTAAGTGGAAGAGAAAGAGTAGCCTTAATAACAGGATCTAATATGTCAGGTAAAAGTACATTCCTAAGAACTATAGGATTAAATCTTTTACTTAGTTATATAGGAGCACCAACATATAGTAGTGAGTTTTGTTGCGGTATATTTAATTTATATACATGTATGAGAACTAAAGATAATTTAGAGGAAAATATATCATCATTTTATGCAGAAATATTAAGAATAAAAATTCTTATAGAAGCAGCTAAAAGTGGAGAAAAGGTATTTTTCCTATTAGATGAAATATTTAAAGGAACTAATTCAACAGATAGACATAAGGGCGCTCAAGTTCTTATAAATCAATTAGTAGAAGTTGGGGGATATGGCTTAGTTTCTACTCATGATTTAGAGTTATGTGATTTAGAAAAAACAAAGAAATGGATAGTTAATTATAATTTCCAAGAATATTATACAAATAATAAAATAATGTTTGATTACAAGCTAAGATCAGGAAGAAGTAAGACTCAAAATGCAATACATTTAATGAAATTAGCAGGAATAGATTTTAATGAATAAAATACTATTATAAAGAAGCTTATAAAATTAGATAATGAAATCTAATTTTATAAGTGGCATAATATATTATAAAGATAAATGGGTGAGAGGGTGCATTAAATGGCATTTATAATAATTGATTTAGAATTTAATAATTTAAGTGGAATCACTAAATATTATCCTAATATTTTTGAGGAAAATAGTGATTTAGAAAGTATAGAACTTGAAAATGAAATAATAGAAATAGGGGCAATAAAGCTAGATAATTATATGAAACCATTAAAGGAATTTAAAACATATATAAAACCAAAGGCAATTCCAATTTTAAATCCTAAAATATCAGAAATAACTAAAATTACAGAAGAGGATTTAAAAGATGGTGTTTCCTTTGAAGAAGGAATAAATATGTTAAGGGATATTATAGATGATGGGGATATAATATGTTCTTGGGCTAAGGATGATATTGCTGAAATAATAAATAATACTGTTTATCATAAATATGATGATTTAAAATGGTTAAAAAATTATTTAGATATTCAAGAATATTCAACTAAAATATTAGCTAAAAAGAAATCCTTAAGCTTAAAAAATGCATTAGATGAATTAAAGATTAAGGTAGATGGAGCTAAGCTTCATGATGCGTTAAATGATGCTATATATACATCATTTGTTTTTAAAAGAATTTATAATTCTAGAATAGTTAAAAACTATGTTGTTAAAGATATTTTTAATATGCCTTTATTAGAAGTTAAAAATTTAGAAAATTACAATATAGACTTAAGTAAGATAAAAGAGAAATGTCCAAAGTGTAATATAGAAGTAGAAATAGAATATCCTTTAAAGCCAATGAACTGGAGGTTTGTTTCTATGGGTAAATGTCCAAAGTGTAATAATAGAGTAATAAATGAGGTTATTGTTAAAAGAACTGTAAGTGGACAAGATGTTTATAAAGAAGAATCTTTAATAATAAGTGAATTAGAATATATTAACTTAGGATATAAACTTAAAAAATAATTAATAAAAAAATAAGTATTTATTTAAACAATTACAAAAGAAATATGATAAAATTAATATATACTTTAGTAGATATATTAACTTGCAAGGAAAGGAAAAATTATGAATATAGCATTTTTTTTAACACCTAAAAACGAGGTTATATATGAGTATTTAGATGCAACTATGAGACAAGTGATTGAGAGAATGGAGCATCATGGATATACATCTATTCCGTTAATAGATAGAGACGGAAAATATGTTGGAACATTAACAGAAGGTGATTTATTATGGAAGTTAAAAAATACACCAGAATTAAACTTTAAAAACAGTGTAAATATTAAGGTTACAGATATACCTAAAAGAAGAAAGCATAAGAGTGTATCTATTAATTCAGATGTAGAAAGCTTAATATCACTAGCAACAACACAAAATTTTGTTCCAGTAGTAGATGATGAGGGGATTTTTATTGGAATAATTAAAAGAAGCGATATAATTAACTATTGTTATAATGAGATAAGAAAAAAGAGTGATAGATAAAGAACTGTTTGATGCAGTTCTTTTTTTGATACTTTTTGTTAATTGAAAATAATTATTGATAATGATATTATTTATATAAATATTACGTGAGAGGAGGAGAGTCTATGTTAGTGGTAATTTCTCCAGCAAAAACTTTAGATTTTGAATTTTTAAATGATAATTTACCTATGAGTGAAGCAAGATTTTTAAATAAATCAACAACTATAATAGAAGAGCTAAGAAAGCTAGATAGTTACGCTATAAGTAAGCTAATGAAGCTAAGTGATAAATTATCAAAGCTAAATGAAGAAAGGTTTAATAATTGGAACACATCTTTAGAGGGTGCTAATCATAGTCTTTTAGCATTTAAGGGAGAGGTATTTAGGTCATTAGATGTAGGAAGCTTTACAGAAGAAGAATTCTTTTATGCAAATAGTCATTTAAGAATATTATCAGGATTATATGGGGTTTTAAGACCTTTTGATGGGATACAACCTTATAGATTAGAAATGGGAACAAAGATAAAAGTTAATGATGAAAAAGATTTATATAACTTTTGGGGTGATACATTAATAAAATCATTGATTAAAGAGTTAAGCACACATAGTGAAAAAGTTATTATAAACTTAGCATCTAATGAGTACTTTAAATCAGTACAAGGAATAGAAAAAGAAAATGGAATAAGAGTGGTTACACCAGTATTTAAGGAAAATAAGGGCGGAGAATACAAAATTATAACTATGAAAGCTAAAAGAGCTAGAGGGTTAATGACTAGATATATAATTCAAAATGAAATAGAAAAAATAGAAGAAATTAAGAAGTTTGATGAAGAGGGATATATTTTTAGTAATGAGCTATCTTCAGAAAATGAATGGGTATTTATTAGAGAATAACAGTAAATTATTTAAATATTAATAATTTTCTATACTTGTAATGGTTGGTGTATTAGCTTAAAATTATTTATGTAGAGTTAATTACTATTATTTTAAGGAGTGAATAGAAATGACAAATGAAATACATGATAATTCAATGGGGGATTTCTTAGGAGATTTTGATGTTAAGAGAATAAATAAAGGCGATATATTAAGCGGAAAAGTTATAGATGTTAATGATAAAGAAGTTTCAGTAAATATTAACTATGCTTTTGATGGAGTAATAACAAAAGATGAGTTAACAAACACAGGAGAAAATCCTGTTGATGTAGTAAAGTCAGGAGATGAAATAAAGGTTTATGTTGTTTCACCTAATGATGGAGAAGGTTATGTTGTACTTTCAAGAGTAAGAGCATTAGCTATTACAGAAAGAGAAGAATTATCATCAGCATTTAAAAATGAAGAAACTATTAATGTAATAGTTAAAGAAGAAGTTAAGGGTGGATTAGTAGCATATTATGGAGCTACTAGAATATTTATACCAGCATCATTAGCTTCAAGGGAAAGAATAGAATTAGCTACTTTATTAGGAAAAGAAATAGAAGTTAAATTAACAGAAGTTGATTTTAGAAATAGAAGAGTAGTTGCATCAAGAAGAGTTTTAGAAGATGCTCAATATGAAGTAGAAAAGAAAAAACTTTGGAATGCAGTTAAAGAAGGCGAGATGAGATCAGGTGTAGTTAAGAAAATCCTTAAGATTGGAGCTATAGTTGATATCGGTGGAATAACTGGATTAGTTCACATTAATGATTTAGCTTGGGGAAGAGTTAAGCGTGTAGAAGATGTAGTTAATGTTGGAGATAAGGTGGAAGTTTTAGTTGGTGAAGTTGATAAATCAAGAGAAAGAGTTTCACTAATATTAAAAGATGTTAATAGTGACCCGTGGATAGTTAATGTTGAAACTGTTAAAATAGGAGACGTATTAGAAGGAAAGGTTTCTAAGTTACTTGCATTTGGTGCATTTGTAGAAGTATTCCCAGGAGTAGAAGGATTAGTTCATATAAGTGAAATAAGCGAAGAAAACATAGCAAAGCCTTCAGATGTTTTAAATATAGGTCAAAGTGTTAAAGTTAAGGTTTTAGATGTAAATAAAGCTGATAAAAAATTATCTTTAACAATAAAGGATGCAGAAGAAAAATCAAAAGAATACCTTCAATATAATGATACTGAAGAAGGGGTATCACTTGGAGAGTTATTTAAAGGATTATTTCAATAATAAAAAAGCCCATTAGGGCTTTTTTTATTATACTTTTTCAATTTTGAGCATATTAGTTCCACCAGTTGCAGTTGTAGGCATTCCAGCGGCAATAATTATTTCATCTCCTTCATTTGCAAATTCTAAGCCTTTTGCAACTTTTTTAGCTTCTCTTAAAATTTCATCTGTAGTAGAGAAATATTCACAAAGCTCAGGAAATACACCAAAGTTTAAGCTTAATCCTAAGCGAACATCATCGTGTGGTGTTATAGCTATTATAGGACATTGAGGCCTATATTTAGAAATTAACTTAGCGGTAGCTCCACTTGTAGTAGCAGCAACTACTGCTTTAGCATGTAATATATTTGAAGTTCTACATGCAGAATAGCTTATTGCTTCAGAAAATGCATGTAATGAAGGTTCTTTTAATCTTGAGTTTAAATAATTGTAATCTAAGTGAGCTTCAGTTTCCATAGCTATCTTAGACATTGTTTTTGCAGCTTCTATAGGGAAGCTACCACTAGCACTTTCTCCACTTAACATAATTGCATCAGTTCCATCAAAAATTGCATTACATATATCACATGCTTCTGCTCTTGTTGGAAGAGAATTTCTAATCATTGAATCTAACATTTGTGTAGCAGTAATTACTATTTTACCAGCCTCATTACATTTTTTTATGATGCTTTTTTGAATTATTGGAACTCTTTCTATAGGAATTTCTACACCCATATCTCCACGAGCAACCATTATTCCATCAGCTACTTCTATTATTGAATCTATATTATTTACTCCTTCTTGGCTTTCTATTTTAGCTATGATTTGAATATTAGAACCATTGTGGCTATTAAGAATAGTTCTAACATCTTCGATATCAGAAGCCTTTCTTATAAATGATGCAGCAACAAAATCCACTTTGTTTTCACAGCCAAATATTAAGTCAATCTTATCTTTTTCAGTTATGGATGGTAAGTTTATACTTATATTAGGAACATTAACGCCCTTATGGTTTTTAATAGTTCCACCAATTTTAACTTTACAAACAATATCAATACCATCTATGTTTACAATTTCAAACTTTAGTAATCCATCATCAACTAGAATTTCTCCACCAACTTTTACATCCTTGTAAAGATCAGAATAGGAAATAGAGCATTTTTTATTGTCACCTAGAATTTCGTCACTACAGCTAAAGATAAATGTATCATTAGCTTTTAAATCCACTCCATCGTTTATAAAGTTATGAGTTCTTATTTTTGGACCTTTAATATCTAAAACTATTGATGTGGGTGAGTTTAATTCTTTACGAACCTTTTTTATAAGGTCGATTTTTTCTTTGTGTGTTTCATGTGTACCATGTGAAAAGTTTAATCTAGCAGCACTCATTCCGATTTTCATAAACTCTCTTAAAGTATCTTCGTTATCGCTAGCAGGACCTATTGTAAAGATCATTTTAGTTTTTTGCATGTAACCACCTCTTTAAATTTAATAGTTTTTTTAAAATAAGATATTATATTAAAGTGTATAGAAATATATAAATATATCCATAATTTAATTATAAATCAGAAGATTTGAATTATAAAATAGATTTTTAGTATTCTATATATTATGATATACTTATTTTTATATAATAATTCTAAGATAATAGAATAGTGAGGGATAAAAAAATGGAAATTTTAAAAAACATAGAACCGAAAGAAGTTTTTAAATATTTTGAAGAGCTATCAATGATTCCAAGAGGATCAGGAAATGAAAGAGAAATAAGCGATTATCTTGTTAAATTTGCTAAAGATTTAAACTTAGAAGTAATACAAGATGAAGTTTTAAATGTAATTATAAAGAAACCAGGAACAAAGGGATATGAAAATTCAAAAACTGTAATTATCCAAGGCCATATGGATATGGTTTGTGAAAAAAATAAAGGAACTGAGCATGATTTTGAAAAGGATCCTTTAAAATTAAGAGTTGTAGATGGAATGGTGTATGCTACTGATACAACTTTGGGTGCTGACAATGGTATAGCTATGGCATATGGATTAGCATTATTAGCATCAGATGATATACCACACCCTCCATTAGAAGTTTTAATGACAACTGATGAAGAAACTGGTATGTCAGGAGCAATGGGAATATCTCCAGAACATATTGAAGGTAAGCTATTAATAAACCTAGATAACGAAGAAGAGGGACATTTATTAGTTAGCTGTGCTGGAGGAATAAGAAGTAAACATATATTAGATATTGAATGGGAAGATTTAAAAGAAAATTTATCATTAGTAGAATTAACAGTAAGAGGCCTAAAGGGTGGTCACTCTGGAATGGAGATAAATAAGGAAAGAGGAAATTCAAATAAGATAATGGGAAGAATCCTAAAGGATATCTTAGGAGAAGTAGATTTTAGATTAATTTCAATCAATGGTGGTTCAAAAAACAATGCTATACCAAGAGAAATGGATACAGTTATAGCTATAGAAGCTTCAGAGGTATCAAAAGTTGTTGATAAGGTTGGAAAATGGCAAGGAATTTTATCAAATGAACTAAAGGCTCAAGATCCAGGTGTAAATGTTAATGCAAAAGAAATATCACAAAAGGTTGATAGAGTATTTACTACAGATTGTACAAATAGAGCTGTAAATCTTTTATACTTAATACCTAATGGTATAAATAGTAATAGTGTTGAAATAGCTGGATTAGTAGAAAGTTCAACTAACTTAGGTGTAGTTACAACTTTTGAAGATACTGTAGAATTTGATAGTGCAATAAGAAGTTCAGTAGCATCATTAAAAGATGAAATAGTTTTAAGAAGTAAAACAATTGCAGAATTATTAGGAGCTACTTTTGAAACAACAGCTGGATATCCAGAATGGCAATATGATAGTAATTCTAAATTAAGAGAAGTATGTCAAAAGGTTCATAATGATATGTATGGAAAAGATGCTGAAATAGTAGCAATTCATGCAGGTGTTGAATGTGGATTATTTAATGAAAAATTAGGTGGGTTAGATATGATTAGCTTTGGTCCTAATTTATATGATGTTCATACTCCAGAAGAGCATATGAGCATAGAATCAGTAAAAAATGTTTGGGATTACTTAAAGGAAGTATTAAAAGCATTAAAATAATATTGTAAGGTAGACTATCTTAAGTAGTCTACCTTTTTTATAAATACACAAAGAAAATAATTATAGTAATTAATGGAAGTATATTATGTATATATGATTTTAGGAGGTATATTTATGGAAGTTAAAGAAAAAGTGTTAGAAGTGTTAAGAAATTCAGGAGAACCTTTAAAAGGTGGAGAGATTGCAGAAAAGGCTGGAGTAGATAAAAAAGACGTAGATAAAGCAATAAAATCATTAAAAACAGAAGGTAGCATTTGCTCACCTAAAAGATGTTTCTACGCAATTCAAGAATAACAAGAGATAACTAGATGTAATATCTAGTTATTTTTTTTATATTATAAAAAAGCAACTTTTACAATAAATGGAAAAGTGTTATAATAATATGTGTATTATAGCTATAAATCCTTAAAAATAAATTTATAAAATAAGCAATTTTACAAGTAATATTATAAGCAATATATATTGGTTAAACATATGCAAAGTTAAAATTTATACATAATGAATATTATTATGTAATAGGCAATATAAATAAATATATTTCTTAAAAGGAGGAGAGCATGAGATACACAAAATATCAGTACAAGAAAAAGAAAAGTGGAATAAGCTTTATAACATCTATGATAATGCTTTTAGTTGCAGCAGGGGCCATTGGGTTATTATTAGCAAAAGTTGCAATTAACTTTATTCCTATTGGTGAAAAAGTACCTCCACCAGAGGGAACAATTGAAAGCAATGCTCCAGTAGTAGATAACGAAAAACAAGAAGTAGCACAAGGAGAAGCTATATTTACTTCGGTACAATGCGGATATTTTTCAAAACAAGAAAATGCAACTCAAATTGTTGAGAAGATAGGAACGGAGCATAATGCGTTTATAGTAGAGGATAACTCTAAATTTAAAGTTTCAGCAGGTGTGTTTACAGAAGAAAACTCAAATAAAGTAGTCGAAGATTTAAAGACAAAGGAAATAGAAAATGCAAAGATAAAATTTGTTTTAAATAAGGAAGATGAAGTGCAAAATCAAATTGCAACAATTTCAGAAGGGTATTTAGATATTTTAAACACATTAAATGATAAAGAAGTAGTATCTGTTAATACAAATGATTTTAAGATGTGGACTAAGGAACTACCAGCAATATCTGAAGGAGAATTTAAAGATGTTTTAAATGAGTTTAAATCTCATATAGAAGCATTACCAGAAGAGATAAAAAAAGAAAATGTAGTTGGAGAAATGAAATATCTATATACTGTATTGGAAAGATTTAAGAAGTAAAAAACAGAAATTTACCTAAAACTAACAAAAATATTACAAATAAATAAAAATTATATTAACGTTGCAAAGCCACTTGTATCAAGGTCTATATAGTGATAAACTATATAAGATATATGGATACATGTGGTTTTTTTATTGAATAAATTTAATTTTAAATTTAAAAAACTAAATAATCAGGTGTAAAAAAGATTGCTTTTTGGCAATACTATATAATATGTACAAGAGGATGTGATAATTTGAAATATATTTTAGCATCAGCTTCAGAAAGAAGACAAGAACTATTACATAGAATAATAAACAATTTTGAAGTTAAAGTAAGTAATTTTGATGAGGATGGAGTTGCCTTTAAAGGAAACATCAAGGACTATGTAACTGAGTTAGCAGAAGGTAAGGCATTAGATGTAGCTAAAAATACTAAAGATGATGCCATAATAATTGCTGCGGATACGATAGTTACTATTGATAACTCTATATTAGGAAAGCCAAAGAACTCTGAAGATGCATTTAAAATGTTAAAATTACTAAGTGGAAAAATTCATAGAGTTTATTCAGCTGTTGTTGTTTTAAACACTAAAAATATGGAATTAGAAAAGCAATGTCTTTATACAGAAGTTAAATTTTCAAATTTGACAGATGATGAGATTCAGCAGTACATAAATACAAAAGAGCCTTTAGATAAGGCTGGTGCATATGGGATACAAGGTTTTGGAGGAGTTTTTGTGGAGGGAATAAATGGATGTTATTATAATGTCGTTGGATTACCACTAAATGCTCTAGATAAAATGCTTAAAAAAGTTAACAAATAGGGGTTGGGTATATTATATATAAGGAGTAACCTTATGAACAATAGTATTAAAATAAGCGATATACCAGAAAACGAAAGACCTAGGGAGAAACTTTTACTCAGTGGTCCAGAATCCTTAAGTGATTCAGAGTTACTTGCAGTAATATTAAAAACAGGTACTAGAGGAGAAAATATAATTTCATTAAGTACAAGGGTACTTTCAGAAGTTAGGGGTTTAGATGGATTATTAAATATAAGTCTAAATGATATAACTAGTATTAAAGGAATAAAGAATAGTAAAGCAAGTCAAATAATAGCTATAGCTGAATTATTTAAAAGATTTAAGACTTTAAAGGCACAAAATAAAGACTATAAAATAACATCACCAAATGATGTTGGAAGTCTTTTGATAAATGAAATGTCAGCATTACATCAAGAAGTATTAAAGCTGATAATGTTAGATACTAAAAATAAAATTATAGGTATAAAGGATGTTTTTAAAGGAACGTTAAATACATCCATAGTGCATCCGAGAGAAATATTTAGCGAAGCTGTAAAGCGTAATTGCGCAAATATAATAGTATGTCACAATCATCCTTCAGGAGATCCAACGCCAAGTAAAGATGATATAAATATAACTATAAGGTTAAAAGAATGTGGAAAGTTTATGGGAATAGAATTATTAGACCATATTATAGTTGGAAATGGAAAGTTTATTAGTCTCAAAGAAAAAGGAATATTATAAGCGAAAGGGGAATTCAAATGGGATTTTTTAGTAGTAATAAAGACATGGGAATAGATTTAGGAACGGCAAATACACTTGTGTATGTTAAAGGTAAGGGTATTGTTTTAAGTGAGCCGTCAGTTGTAGCAATAAATAGTGCAACGAGAAAGCCTCTAGCTGTTGGTGCGGAAGCAAAGCTAATGATAGGAAGAACTCCAGGAAACATTGTAGCAATTAGACCTTTAAAAGATGGAGTTATAGCAGACTTTGATGTTGCTCAAACTATGTTAAAAAAATTAATTGAAAAAGTAATAAGCAAAAGTGCTTTTACAAGCCCAAGAATTATAGTATGTTACCCATCAGGAGTAACAGAAGTAGAAAGAAGAGCGATAGAAGAAGCAACTAAAAATGCAGGGGCAAGAGATGTTGTTCTTATGGAAGAACCAATGGCAGCTGCTATTGGAGCTGGATTACCAGTTGGAGAACCAACAGGAAGTATGATAGTAGACATTGGTGGAGGAACTACAGAAGTAGCAATTATTTCTTTAGGTGGAATAGTTACTAGCAAATCATTAAGAGTTGCTGGAGATGAGCTAGATCAATCAATTATAGCTTATATTAAAAAAGAATTTAACTTAATGATTGGTGAAAGAACAGCAGAGCAAGTAAAAATGGAATTAGGTTCAGCTTACAAAATTGATGACGAAGTTAAATCTATGGACATCAAGGGAAGAGATATGATCAGTGGATTACCAAAGATAGTTACAGTATCAGAAGATCAAATAAGAGAAGCTTTAAAAGAGCCTGTTTGTGCAATAATTGAATCAATAAAAACAACATTAGAAAAAACACCACCAGAATTAGCAGCGGATATTATGGAAAAAGGAATAATGCTTGCTGGTGGAGGAGCTTTATTAAAAGGATTAGATATGCTTATTAACCACGAAACAAATATGCCTGTTCATATTGCAGAATCACCACTTGATTGCGTAGTATTAGGAGCAGGAAAAGCTCTAGACAACTTTGATGAATTAAGTAAAACTCAAAGAGGTCAATAATGAAGTTTTTTAAAAACAAGCTGGCAGTTACTATTATAGTACTGTCAGTTGCCTTTTTAGGAATAATAATTTATACAGTAAATAGTGATCAAAAGGGTGCTTTATCTAGTGGTGTAGGAAGTGTGGTTAGTCCTCTACAAAAGATAGTTTATAAAGTAAATGATAAAATAAAAGGTACAATGGATTATTTCTTAAATTTTTCTAATGTAAAAGAGGAAAATGAAAAGTTAACAGGTGAAAATATCGAATTACAAAATAAGCTTTTAGAGTATAATAAATTAAAAGAAGAAAATGAGAGATTAAGAGAAGTAGTAAACTTTAAAAACTCTAAAAATAATTATGATTATTTAGGGTGTGAAATTATTGGGTATAGTGAAGGTAATTTTGCTAATGGATACATAATAGATAAGGGTGAAAATGATGGCTTAAAAAAGGGTATGGTAGTTATAGTAGATAAAGGATTAGTTGGACAAATAACTACTACAGGATCTAACTGGGCTATTGTAGAAAACTTAATAAACGAAAATATTGCAGTTTCTGTTATGGTAAATAGCACAAGAGAAACTACTGGTATATTAAAAGGTTATAGAAGTAATGGAAGTGAAAAATTAACTCAAGTAACAAACTTGCCAATGGATTCAGAAATTAAGCCAGGTGATGTTATTGTAACATCAGGTTTAGGGCAAGTATATCCAAAGGAAGTTAGAATCGGGGAAGTTGTATCAGTAGAAACAGATGATATAAAGGTTATGAAAAGTGCTATAGTAAAACCATATGTTGATTTTAATAAGCTTGAGGAATTATTTGTAGTTATTCCAAAGGAAACTAGGGAAATTAAATATGATAATTAAGAGGTAGTTTATGAAAAAATGGGTATTGATTTTAACTTCAATAATGTTATTAATTTTAGATAATTCTATGATGCCATTTTTAGCTATTAAAGGAGCCTTTCCAAGCTTATTATTTATATTTGCAATAGCATATTCTATAATTAGGGGGAAGAATGAGGCACTTTTTATAGGTGTTGTAAGTGGGATATTACAAGATATATTCTTTTATAATGGATTTGGTATTAATTCATTAACAAATATGCTTTTATGCGTTTTAGCAGCTATAATTGGAGAAAACATATATAAGAATAAAAAGTTAATACCAGTTATAGCAGCATTTATACTTTCTTTATTAAAAGTAGCTAGCATTTTTGTTATTTTTAAATTGATAAATAGAAATATAGATATTACTATGGCGCTTTATTCATCTATATATAACGTTGTTGTAATGTTCTTAGGGTATAATTTTGTTTTAAAACTTTGTGAAAAAGATAAAAACAACAGTTCATGGAGGTTTAAATGATAGTAAATAAACCAAAAAAGAAGAAAAAAGTATCTAGATATGTGGCTTTAAATATTGTTATGTGTATAATATTTGGGGCTATAATTTCTAAACTTTTATATATTCAAGTTTATAAGTATGAGGATTATAAGGAAAAAGCAGATACTGGTTCAACTAGGTTCATTGATGAAAAAGCACCAAGAGGAAAAATATATGATAGTGAGGGAGATATATTAGCAACTAATATTCAAACCTATGCATTAACATATACTGAAGGTGAGAAAACAGAAGATGATTTTTATCAAACTATGGAATCAGTATTTAAGATATTAGCTGAAAATGGTGAAAAATTCCAAGATGATCTTTTATTAAAGATTGATGGTAACGGTAATTTTTATTATGATTTTAAAACTGATAATCAAGAAGCTAGAAGATCAGTAGAACTTAGATTTAAAAGAGATAGAGGATTAAATGAAAAAATAGAAAAAAAATTATATGAAGATAAAAAAACTGATTTAACAGATGAAGAAATTGAAGCTGTAAATTTAGAGTTGTTAAAATTATCACCAGAAGATACTTTTTATGAGTTAGTTAAGCTTTATAATATGTACGAGTTAATAAATCCAGATCCAACTGATGAAGAGTTAGATGCATATAAGGATATGAGTGGTAAAGATATGACAGCACAAATTCTTCAAAAGTATTCTTTAAATGATATAAGAAATTATATGGTAATTAAAGATGCTAGAAAAATGCAAAGCTTTAAAGGATATAAAGCTGTAACTATAGCAAGTAATATCAAAAAAGATACAGCATTTATAATTTATCAAAAGTTAAATGATTTACCAGGGATAGATGTTAGTTTAGAATCAATTAGACATTATCCTTATAATAATCTTGCATCTTCGGCTTTAGGATATGTTTCAACTATAGATAGTTCTAAAAAAGAAAGTTATGAATTAAGAGGATATGATGTATCAACTGATTTAGTAGGTGCAACAGGAATAGAAGCAGCATTTGAAGAACAATTAAAGGGAGTTAAGGGTGGAAATACTGTTAAGGTTAATTCAAAGGGAAGAATAACAGAAAATTTATTCAAGTTAGAATCTTATCCAGGAAATAACGTTCACTTAACTATAGATAAAGATATACAATATGCGGCGGAACAAGCAACTAAAGATACTTTAGAACGTATAAGAAATGAAGAGGGACAACAAAGTGCAACTAGAGCAGCTACTGTAGCTATAGAAGTTAATACAGGAAGAATATTAGCATTAGTAAGTTA